>CADCRJ010000103.1 GCA_902803735.1 uncultured Spirochaetaceae bacterium | reverse complement strand
CCTCTCGTAAAAAGCACAGGCATTGTAAACGTCTTTGAGCTAAAGCAGTATGGCGAAGGATTTTTGCTCCGCTTCCCTACTTCCGCAGAGCCTGATAAGCTCTCAGAGTTCCACGACAACCCAAAGATTTTTGAAATCTACAAAAATTACAAACAATGGGGAAAACGTGTAGGAGTTACATCCGTAGCATCTTTGAACGAAATAATCGCTAAAAGAAAGATAAACGATTTTATCGATATTACGGAGACTTTCCAGGGACAGAATTTTGCAAAGGTTGCAGAGCAAATCCGCCAGCGTGGAAACGTAAAGGTAGTTCTTATTGCAGGTCCGTCTTCTTCTGGAAAAACGACATCGGCAAAAAAACTCTCGCTGCAATTGCAAGCACAGGGCTACACACCTCATGTACTGAGCCTTGACTCATACTACGTGGGTCGAGACAGGAATCCGAAGGACGAATTCGGAAACTATGACTATGAATGTCTTGAAGCTCTCGACATCCCGTATTTAAACCAGCAGCTCCTTGACCTCTTTACAGGAAAGGAAATCGAAGTTCCGTCATACAACTTTGATTTGGGCGAACGTTTCTATACAGGCGAGAAGATGAGAATCGAAGAGAACGACATCCTTATTATGGAAGGAATTCACGGTCTCAACGACAAGCTCACGCCTTTAATCAAGCCAGAGCTTAAATTCAAGATTTACCTCTCGGCACTCACCCAGCTCAATCTGGATGACCACAACAGGATTCCTACGAGCGATAACTGCCTTATCCGAAGAATTGTGCGCGACGCAAACTTCAGAGGAAAGAGCGCAGCAGCTACAATCGGAATGTGGGAAAACGTCCAGAAAGGAGAACGTCTGCACATATTCCCGTTCCAGAACAATGCGGATGCGGTTTTAAATACAGCCTTGGACTATGAGCTTCCTGTGCTCAAAGTTTATGTAGAGCCAGCTCTTAGGGCTGTAAAACCGAACCAGCCAGAATATACAGAGGCAAGTAGACTTTTGCGCTTCTTGTCACAGTTTAACGCAATCTCTTCAGATTACGTTCCTAGACAGTCAATAATCCGCGAGTTTATTGGCGGAAGCGCATTCAAGTATTAGTACAAGAAAGGGCTGCACAAAGGAATCAAATACCTGTGCAGCCCTTTTTATTAGACATCAAAGTTTATGTTTCTTTCAAAAAATTGATTTCCTTATACCAAAAACAACTTCTACACAAAATGTGGTGTGCTCGATATAATAAAAGTAGGAGCGCGAAATGGGAATTTATCTGAATCCGAATAACGACAACTTTAAGAAAATTACGAGTGCAGAAATCTATGTTGACAAAACGATGATGATTAGCATTCTCAATCATTTTATGAAAACTAGCCGAGAATATGTTTGTTTTTCTTGTCCAAGGCGGTTTGGAAAAACGATTGCGGGTAATATGCTTTCGGCTTATTTTTCAAAAGGTGCGGATTCTCGAGAGCTTTTTGCTCCGTATAAAATCAGCAAAGACGCGAGTTTTGAGAGCAATCTGAATGCACTGAACGTTATAAAAATCGATATGAATAGCGAATTTCAGAATGAGAGAAATAAGGACGATTTGCTTGATAATCTTCAAGATAAAATTGTTGCCGAGTTTGCTGCTCAATTTCCAGATATTGCGTTCGGCGAACGAGAGTCTGTGGGGAACTGCATTTTGAAGGCATACGCGCAAAAGGGAGAAAAGTTTGTTGTAATCATCGACGAATACGATGTGCTTGTGCGCGAAAACGTGAGCAAGGAGCTTTTTTCTCAATATCTTGGATTTTTGAACGGGCTTTTTAAAAGCGACACTCTTCGTCCTGCAATTTCATTGGCGTACATTACGGGGATTTTGCCTGTGGTGCGTGACAAGGTGCAGTCCAAGCTGAACAATTTCGACGAGTTTACGATTCTGGACGCGAATGAGCTGGCGGAATTCGTGGGCTTTACTGGCGACGAGGTGCGTGCGCTGTGCCAAAAATACGGAGTGGATTTTGAGGAGTGCAGGCGGTGGTACGACGGCTACAGCCAGAATGGGCTTGAAATCTACAATCCTGAATCGGTGGTGAAGTGCATTCAGAAAAAGCGATTCGCGAATTATTGGGGCAAGACTTCGACGTACAGCGCGATTTCTGAGCGAATTCAGGCGAACTTTGCGGGAATGAAGGACGACGTGGTGCGTATGCTTTCGGGCGAGAGCGTGGACGTGAATGTAACGCGATATATGAACACGATGACCGATTTTTCCACGCGTGGCGATGCGTTCACGTATCTCATTCATTTGGGCT
>CADCRJ010000102.1 GCA_902803735.1 uncultured Spirochaetaceae bacterium | reverse complement strand
TTGGGGAATTCCTCGCCGAATCGTCTCTGATTTTGAAAAAGGCGTTTGGAAGCAGAGACCACTTATGGCTTCTGAAATAAGGGTGATTAAAAAATGGAAATCAAACATAAAAATTTCGCTTAGGACAAGAACGACTCTGATTATGCTGACTTCATCCGTATTGCTTGTTTTCATCATAGGCTGGATTGGTACAAGGCTTTATTTTGATAGCATGAAAGCGGACAGAACAAAAAGTGCGGAGAAGTCGCTTAAATTTGCAAGTGAAATGATTGAACCGTTCAAGGTTAATGATTTCATTAAGAATGGAAATAATGCCGCCGATTACAATGAAACCGCCGCTATCTTGAAAAAAATATACGATAGCTCTACTGATTTGAACTATCTGTATGTGTTCAGGGTGGAGAAGGATGGATGCCGCTTTATTTTTGACGCAGGGCACAGAGGCAGCGGTTTGCCCACTTTGTATCCTGGTCATCTGGTTCCTTTTTATTCGCTGCCGTTTGCAGATGAATTTGAGTCCCATGTTCCGGCTTTGTTGGAAGGCAAGGAAATAAAACCTATTGAGAAATGCAGTTTCTTAAGCTGGAACCTTGCGATGTTTCAGCCTGTGCTTGACAGGGGCGGCAGATGCGTTTGCTACGTTGGGGTAAATGTTTTTATTGAGCATAGTTTTGATTCAATACTCGTTTTTCTTACAAAAGTTTTTTTGACTGTTGCTGGATTTTTTATACTTATCCTTGCATACGAGCTTTGGACGAGCGGCGTTTACATTTCTTATCCTATAATATCCATGGCCTCTTGTATAGATTCGTTTTCAAAGGCAGGGGAAGACCAGGAAAAGCTTGACGAAAACGTAAAGGCAATCCGTTCTTTGGATATATCTACTGGCGATGAGGTTGAAAAGCTGTACGAGTCTATTTGCCGCCTTATTGCTAATCAGGCGGAGCAGATGCGTAATATACGGAGACTTTCTGAGTCGACCGCAAAAATGCAGGACGGGCTTATAATCACAATGGCAGATATGGTTGAAAGCCGCGATTCTGATACAGGTGCCCATGTTCAGAAAACAGCCGCCTATGTTCAGATTATTGTTGAGGGGCTAAAGAAAAAGGGCTATTACTTGCAGAAAATTACGCCAAAATTCATGTCGGATGTAGTACGCTCGGCACCTTTGCATGACGTAGGCAAGATAAATATACCAGACGGCGTTCTGAACAAGCCTGGCAAGCTGACTGACGAAGAGTATGCCATTATGAAGACTCATACATCAGTAGGAAAAAAGATTCTGGAAAATGCAATCAGTACCATTCAAGGTGAGAACTACTTGAAGGAAGCCAGAAACATGGCGGCTTACCACCATGAACGCTGGGACGGCAAAGGATATCCAGAGGGCTTGCATGGTGAGGTAATTCCGCTTTCTGCCCGCATTATGGCGGTTGCTGATGTTTTTGATGCGCTTGCTTCGCCTCGCGTTTATAAGCCAGCGTTCCCGCTTGAGAAAGCTCTCTCGATTTTAAAAGAAGGGGCAGGAACCCAGTTTGATGCCAAGTGCGTAGAAGTCTTTATTGACGCACTTCCAGAAGTAAAAGAAGTATTGAGAAAGTACAATCCTTCACTTGTTGAAGAGGAGGCATAAATTGAACGCAATAAAAAAATATGTGATTCTTTTAGTTTTTTTCGCCTCCTTGGTATTGCCCTCTTTTGCTATTGGCGGCGGTTACGCTGTTACGGGGCAGGCAGGTCAAATTGGCTATACCTGCCAGATTTACGATGCAACGAACGGACTCCCTACGTCGGACGCGAATTTCGTTCTAGGTGCGAGCAACGGTTATATCTGGATTGCGGGGTACAGCGGCATTATACGCTATGACAGCTCTACATTCCAGAGAATGCCCACGTCGCTCGGACTGACAAGCGGGCGAGGTCTTTTTGAGGACAGCAAGGGACGAATCTGGGTCGGGACAAATGACAACGGCGTTGTTGTTGTGGATAAGGAGAAATCTAGGCATTACACTTATAAGGACGGCTTGCCATCTTCTTCGATAAGGATTTTTGCAGAAGACAGGCGTGGCAATGTTTTTATCGGTACGACTGCTGGTGTCGCATATATTGACGAAAGCGGCAAGCTGAACGTAATTGACGATGAGAGAATAAATAAGGAGCGTATATTAAAGCTTGACTCTGATTTTAGCGGAAAAATCTACGGGCAGACTAAAAACGGAATTGTATTCTCCATAATGGACTGCAAGATTGTGGAAGTTTATAAAAGTTCAGACCTTGATATGGAAAAAATAACTACAATCATGGCAGACCGTCGTAATGCAGGAAGCGTTTATATTGGCACGGACAGCGGAAACCTTTATTACGGCGTTTTTGGCTGCAAAAGCTCTCAAATGAAGAAGATAAGCGTTTCTCCGCTGGATACCGTTCACTGGCTCAGCTTTGACTGCGACAGGGTCTGGGTCTCTTCTATCAGCAAAATTGGCTATCTTGACGAAAAAAAGCAGTTCTATGTGCTGGACGATTTACCATTGAACAGCTCAATAGAAATGACTTGCTCTGATTATCAGGGCAATATTTGGGTCGCATCGGCAAGACAGGGCATAATGAAAATTGTTACGAACAATTTCATTGACTTTACGAAACTTTCTGAATTCGAGCCTGATGTCGTTAACGCAAACTTGATTTACAACGGTTTGTTCTACATCGGTACGGACAAAGGGCTTCAAATCTTGGACAAAAATAATAAGTCCGTAAAAAATGCTCTCACTAAATTTATCGGTAACGGGCGGGTACGATGCGTTTATGCGGATTCTGGAAAGAATCTCTGGATTTCTACATATAAAGACGAGCTTGGACTTGTGTGCCAGAAAGCGGACGGAACCATAACGTCTTTTACTGCAAAAAATGGAATGCCGAACAGCGAAGTCCGCTGTACCATTGAGACAAAGGACGGCAGCATTCTTGCAGGAACGAACGGCGGGCTTGCTGTTATTAAGAACGGACAAGTTCAAAAGACATTCGGTGCAAGAGACGGTATAAAAAACACTGTCCTGCTGACTGTTCAGCAGGACGAGGACGGAACAATATACACAGGCTCGGACGGTGACGGAATCTATGTAATAAAGGACGACAAGATTGAAAGAATCGGGCGGGACGAGGGCTTGACCAGTGATGTTATAATGCGTCTTGTAAAGGACAAAAAACGAAATCTCATGTGGATTGTAACATCCAACTCGATTCAATATTTGCAGGACGGTGTGATAAAAAATGTCAGCTCGTTCCCGTACAACAATAACTACGATTTGTATTTTGACGATGACGGCTGTATTTGGGTGCTTTCATCCTACGGCATTTACAGGGTAAAGATTGAGGAGCTTCTGGCAGATTCCGTTGATGACTACAGGCTCTACACTATCGCAAACGGTCTTCCGTATCCTGTGACCGGGAATTCTTTCAGTTATCAGGATGCTGACGGTAACTTGTACGTGTCTGGCAGGGACGGTGTAATCAAACTTAATCTCTTCCACTATACGCAGGAAAACTCTCAGGTTTTGGTTGATTTGGCTTCTCTTTGCTGTGATGACAAGAAAATAGAGCCTGATTCAAACGGAACGTACACAATTCCTGCTTCTAAAGGACGAATCAGTATAGTTCCTGCCGTAATGGATTATACAATGGCAAATCCGCTTGTAAAAGTTTTTCTTGAAGGCAGCGATGATTCAGGTATAACGACTCAAAAGAACTCACTTTCTTCCCTCGAATACACAGGCTTGTCCTATGGTCATTACAGGCTTCATGTGTTGATTATGGATTCAAGCGAGAAGAATTTTATCTATGAAAAAACATTTGAGATTGTAAAAAAGCCGTTTATCAGCGAGCTGCTTTTTGTGAGAATATTGTTCTTCGTATTTTTGATTTTCATTGTAGGCTTTATCTTCTGGAGAATTATAAAGTCCACGATTATCAGCAAGCAGTATACCCAGATTCGGCAGGCAAAGGATGAGGCAGAGATGGCTAACAGGGCTAAGTCCAGGTTCCTTGCCAATATTTCGCATGAAATCCTTACCCCAATCAATACGATTATGGGCATGGACGAGATGATTTTCCGAGAGAATGCGGACAATGTTCCAAAATCTTACTTTATGTCAATCGTGAACTATGCCATTGACATCCGAAAGGCTTCTGAAATATTGCTCAGCACGGTAAATGAAATCTTGGAGATGACAAAGATTGAGTCCGGCAAATTGCAGCTTGTGGAGCAGGAATATGACTTGCATGAGCTTCTCTGCTCTATGCTTCCTATGGTTCGTTCCAGGAGCATTGAGAAAAAACTGAAATTTGACCTTACAATAGATGAGATGCTTCCAAAACGGCTTTACGGCGACATAGGCAAGATAAAGCAGATTGTTCTTAATCTGCTTACGAACGCCATAAAGTTTACGGAGAAAGGCGGTTTTGTACTGAGCATCTCAATGGAGTCAAGGGTAGATGATGTCTGCGGCTTGCGTTTCTCTGTAAAGGATACTGGTATTGGCATCAAGCTGGAGGATGTCGAGAATATTTTCTCTGCGTATAAAAATCTCAATAAAACTTCTGACTTGTATAAGGTTAACCTTGGGCTTGATATTTCAAGAAAATTTGCGGAGCTTATGGGCGGCGTGCTTGTATGTCAGAGCACCTACGGCAAAGGTTCTGAATTTATCTTTACGCTCATGCAAAAAATCGTTGACCCGAATCCAATCGGAGTTTTCAGCGAGAAGGACAACAGGATTGCACGTGGCTTGTATGTTCCGCTCTTTATTGCTCCTGATGCCGATGTTCTCATTGTGGATGATAATCCGATGAACCTGAATGTTATGAAAGGCTTGCTTAAGGCTACCAAGGTCTTTGTCACCTGTGCTTCTAGCGGTGAGGACTGCCTTGAAAAAATAAAGAGCAGCACATTCAATATAGTTTTCATTGGTCAAGTAATCAGCGAATTTGAGGACAATGAGATTATAAAGAAAATACGTGAGATAGACACAAAGCTTCCTGTTTATCTGCTTTCAGAAAATTCCAGCGAGGGAGAGGATTTTTATAAGGAAAAAGGATTTACGGGCAGCCTTGCAACGCCAATAGACACGTATCTTCTTGAGAAGACCATTATGAAGCATTTGCCAGAGGAAATAATGTCAATAGCAACTTTGGCTGACAAAAAAGAAGACTTAAAGGAGCTTCCTGAAAATCTTTTGTGGCTGAAAGAAATTGATGAGATTTCTGTTGAAGATGGCATAAAGAATTCTGGCGGAATAAGTGACTTTATTTTTGGTCTTTATTTGTTTTTGGATACAATTGAAGGCAATATAAAAGGCATAAGCGATGCTTGGAAAAACAAGAATCTGAAGCTTTTTGCTATAAAAATAAGGATTTTAAAAACTTCTGCGGAATTTATTGGAGCCGGGCAGTTAAAAAAAGCCGCCGTCAAGCTAGAAGAAGCAGCGAAAGCCGAGGATACTGCTTTTATAGATGCAAATATAGAAAAGATTTTGGCTGAATACAAATCCTATTTAGAAAAACTTGGCAGATTGAAAGCAGACGAGGAGGCAGAATGATGTTTGAGCTTATCAGAGACAATCAACTGAATATAATGCTCGCTCTTTGTGCAGTTTGCTTTACGATGGCAGTTTTGCTGTACTTTACAAAATTTCTGTCAAAAAAGCGAAAGTGGATTCTCATCACTATGGAAGTCGTTGCGACCCTGCTCCTGTTCTTTGACAGGTTCGCGTATATCTATGGCGGTGACACGACAGCCGTAGGCTATGTTATGGTCAGGCTTTCTAATTTTATGGTGTTTTTCCTGACATCTGCCATAGTACTGATTTTTAACCTTTACCTGATAGACCTGCTTTTAAACGAGGGCAAGCAGAAAATTATTCCAAGACGGCTGAATTTTGTAAGCCTCGCAGCTGTCTCAGGAATCTTGCTGGTCTTGGTCTCTGCTTTTACTGGGTTGTACTATTCATTTGACGAGCAGAATGTCTATCACAGGGGACCTGGGTTTCTTATCTGTTATTTTGTTCCTGTAATATGTCCTATTATACAGTTCTCCGTTATAAGGAAGTTCCGAAAATCTTTCAGCTCCCTTATTTACCTTGCTATCGTACTGTATATTTTTGTCCCAATTATAGTAGGAATAATTCAAATTTTTACATACGGAATCTCTATAGTCAATATGACGATGGTGCTTGTTTCTATATCTTTGTATATTCTTACCTATCTTGACGTGAATGCGGAGATTGAAAAAGCCCATGATTCTGAGGTATTGACTTTGCTTGAAAGAGAAAAAACTCTTAAAAAACTGTTTTATCAGACAACAAAAGCAATTGTCGATGGAATCGAAAAAAAAGATGTCTTTTTGCAGGGACAGTCGGCAAGAGTTGCAAACTGTGCAAAGCTGATTGCACAGAAAAGCGGAAAAACAGAAGGAGAATGTGATAGAATTTTTTATTCAGCACTTCTGCATAATGTTGGTCTTGTTGCTCTTGACGAGAATCTCAACGAAAATGATAAGACGGAGCAGATTTCCGTTGCGAGTGCAAAGATTCTTTCTGCGGCAATTGATTTTCCGTATCTTAGCGCGGCTTCGAGATGCTTGAATGAACGATACGATGGCAAGGGCTTCCCGCAGCGTCTTAGCGGCGAGAAGATACCAGAAGAGGCTCGCATTCTTGCCGTTGCTTTAGCCTACGAGAATATGCAGACGATTCCTAAGCCGCTTGTCCGCGAAGAATTTGTTAGGGAAGCTGGGCAGAAGTTCGACCCGAATTTTGCGAACATCATGGTAAAGCTTATCGATGAAGAAAAAAGCAAGCAGACTCCTGTTTATCTTGAGCAAATTGAATCTGAAATAAAATGCGACAAGTACAGGGATTCAATCAGTTTGGGGCTTCCTGTTGTTGGAATTATTACAAAAATTTGTTTTTCAAGCGTCCCTTTGTCTGAGAACGAGCCTTTTAGCTGTCCATCCGTGATTCTCTTTGATTCTTATGACTGCCGTGTTCACAGCAGGGAAAAATCAATAGAGGCTTATCACTATATCGAGTATGGGGAGTTATGGTTTGACGGGCATATTGTTTCTACAAGAGCCAGAACTATGGAAGCAAGCGTAAAAGAAAATCCGACAGAGCTTGAGCAAGGCATGTTTGAAATAATGACGGTAAGATACGATGACCACTTAAAAGTTCAAATGAAGAGCGGACGAAAAGAAGTTGAGGTTGTTGTTGCTTTGCCTGACAGCTCAAAGTCCGCATATATTTCTTTGACTGGGGAGAATTGTCATATCAGCAATATTTCTGTAAGCCAGCTTGATAAAGAGATTGACAAAGATGAGATTACAAGAATCGCTGAGAAAATCAGCTACATAAACAGACTCGAATCTGACATAAAAAACGTTCAGATAGATAACTGGTGCTCAGCTTTTACGGAGGCTATTCCTCTGCATGACAGGGTAACGTTGAACTTCCATACGATGAGCCTTCCGACCGCTAACTTAGTCTGGCATTGTCCTTACATAGTGATTTTTTACTCAGAGGACAAAAAAATTGGTGGAAAAGGATACCGCGAATATGCGTTTATTAAGTTGAACGGTGAAAGTAATGGCTCCAACAGTTTTGCGGAGAATAAATTCTCAATGAAAAAGAAAGAAAATTTCTTTGGCTGGGATGAATGGAAAGCAATGAATAAAGCTGGCATGGAATGTGAAATTAAGTTTTTTAGGGAAAAAAACAAAATAACGACCATTACCGAGAACCTTGGCATTTCGATAGAGAACACTACCAAGATTTGCAATTCTGCGAATGCCAATTCCGCGAATGAGGTTTACATTGCTATTACAGGAGACCAGATTGCTCTTACGGACATCAGAATCCGCTAGTAGAATTTGTAGATGTTTCCGCCCTGCTTTTTGCAGTCGTACATTAGCGAGTCTGCTTTTGCATACATTTGCGAGAACTCTTCTGGCTCTGTAACAAGGACCGCTCCAAGGCTTATTGATATTTTGTGATCGCCAATCTCCGCAAGCGAGATTTCAGAGATTTTTTCCATGAACCTGTCGAGTACAATCGTTCCATGTGTTTTGTCTTTTATTCCAGGTGCGAACACTACAAATTCATCTCCGCCAATCCTGATTAGAATGTCGGTCTCGCGGAATGCTTTTTTCATGCATTTTGAGATTTCTACAAGAACCTTGTCCCCAACGGTATGTCCGAAAGTGTCATTGACGTATTTGAACTTGTTCACGTCAAAAAGGCAGAACATTCCTCCATTTTTTGCTTTTGCGGCTTTTCTTACTTTGTATTCGCCGCTTCTTCTGTTACAGATTTGAGTCAGTGAGTCAGTCTCCGAGAGAATGACAAGGTTTTCTTCAAGCCGTTTTTGGGCAGAAATGTCTATAAAAGAGAATATGATAACAATCTCTCCGTTCGAGAGCTGCGTGCTCTTTGCGTGGCTCAAAAGATGAATTACCGTGCCGTCATCGTGTTTTACCGATGTCTCGTAAACAACTACTTCATTTGTTTTTTTTGCAATCTCTCGGACATTCGCAATTTTTTCAATCTCCTTTTCGTCAAACCTGTTTTTTATTACTTCCATCGAGAGCGACTCTCTTTTGGACGGGTCAATTCCCCAAAGTTTTATCGCCGTTTGGTTTACAAGGATGATTTTGTTATCTTCTGCGTTTGTTACGAGGGTTCCAACAGTTTGTGCCTCTAAAACCTCAAAGAAAAGATGGTGCTGGTCTTCGAGTACGGTGTTGAGTTCGTTCACAACTGTAGCGATAGAGCCGAATTCATCTTTTCTATGTGTGTATTTCTTTATTATATCAGATTTTGTGTAATCTTCAGCCTTAAAGCTTTCTATTTGTCTGGTAATTACCTGAATCGGTCTCATTTGATAGTCTATGTTGATAACGCAGACAAGTATCATTATCAGTGTGAATATTATACAGATTGTAAAAAGGACTTTCCTGATATAATAAATGATTCCGAATACGTTCTCATTAGAATCCTCTATTGAGAAAACCCAGTTCCTGTCTTTCATGTAGTAGCAGATGATAAAGTCTTTGTCAGTCTTGTAGTTTACTATATTTGAAGAGATTTTCCCTGTCTTAAAACCTTTGATTACATCAAGCATCTTATGATTGCAACAGGGGCGTCCGACAAAGCTTTTGTCTTTGTTGAAAATGTATGCGTTTGTCTCCGCGTTTACCAAAGAATATCCGTTCTTGCCTTCCGTAAGCAAGTCTAGTTTTTTTGCTAGATAGGTCGTATAAAAAGCGGCTCCGACAAATCCTATGGCGTTATTATTTTCATCGTAGACTGGGGCGTAAACAGGAATTACCATTGTTTTTGTGACAGGAGCAAGCACAATCCCCGTGCAAAAAGACGCATTGTTCCTTTTGATAGTTTCTTCAAGGATTTTTGCATTCTCCTTGCTCCTGAATGTCTGATTCCTGGACGCAGGGTTTGTGTGCGAGATAACGAATGTGTCCCATTCTGCAACATAAAGTCCCTCCAGATTTTCGTGGCTTGAGGCAAAATCATGCGTAAGCTCGTTTATTCGTTTTATTGTGCTTGGATTGTTTTTGTTCTGGAGTGCTTCTTTTACGGCTGGGTGTTCTCTGTATTCGTCCAAAAAATTGCAGCATTTGTTTATATAGGTTTCAATGATATAAGCTCTCTCTTTTGCTATTATGCTCATGTCTTTTATTGCTTTTTTTTCAAGAATTTTTGATAGATTGAAATTTATCAGAAGAAAAAGCGTCAGCATTGATATAATTTCGACTGTGCCAACTAGAAACGCTATTTTTATACTGATTCTTTTGCTTCTTTTTGGTTTCATGAGGTTTCCTATTTTTTTGAGAGAGCTAATATCTAGTATTGTATCACAAAAATCAGCATAGAAAAGAAAAAAATGTTTTTAGAGCATCCCCAATATAGCAACGAATGAAGGTAAGATTTTTGCACTTGAAACTTTACAAAGCTTCTCCCCATTTTGTAAAAATTATGATACAATCAGAATTATGAATCAAAAATCATGTTTGTTGCGGATTTTATGGAATCTGAGCATTGCTGGTTTATCTGTCTCTTTGTTTTCTTGCTCAAAATCGCCTGAGATGACTCTTGAAGAAATTAATGCATATAGGGCTAATAATCGCAACAGCTTGGTTGAGAATACTGTTTCCAGACCTTGGAAAGATGATGGCTGGGTAGATGGCGTTGTTGGCGGAACTTGGCAGGCGACGGCATCGGGCGACCCAAAGAGCTTTAATCTGCTCATTGCGGAGCGAGACGGCTCTACGTCTGCAATTTTGAATGATTTGTATGATTATCTTGTAGACTATAATGTTGTAAAAAAGGAATGGGTTCCGAATATCGCTTCGTTTGAGATAAAAACTGATGTGGCTCGTGGAACCCTTGATTTGTACTATACCCTGCGAGATGATTTGTACTGGTCGTATTACAAGAACTCAAGCCCTCGCGTAAAAGTGACGAGTGACGACGTGATTTTCTGGTATGACGAGATTCAGGGTGATGAGACAATGGGCTCTTCTGCCTATAACGGGCAGTTCATGGAGCTTGATGATGGTTCTGTTGAGCGGATTACGATAAATCGCGTTGATGACCGCACTTTTTACTTTCATTTTCCGCGTATTGTGGCGGAGCCGCTTCTTCACACTAACATGAATTTTGGTCCGCGTTTTTTGTACAAGGCTGCAAAGGATGCTGGCGGGGCGCAGGGCGTAAAAGATTTGTTCATCGTTGAGACTGACCCGCGGACAATCCCTAGTATGGGACCTTTTTTCATTGTTGAATATACTCCTGGACAACGTATTGTTTACGAGCGCAATCACGATTACTGGAAAAAAGACTCTTCTGGCAACGGCACGCCTTACTATGAGCGTGAGATAGCGAGAATCGTAGATAACTCAAATACACAGTATCTGTTGTTCCAGCAAGGAAATGCTGAGACTTATACGCCTTCGCCTGAGCAGCTTTCGTCCGTGGTCATGGATGCAGACAATGCATTTGATTCTGAAGGTAATTATATTGCAAAGAAGAAAGGCTATACAGTGTTCAATGCCAAGGGAAACATGGGTGCTCCGTTCTGGACTTTTAACCAGAACCCTAAGAACAAAGACAAGCCTTATTACAATTGGTTCGTATGCAAGGAATTCAGGCAGGCTATGAGCTGCCTTTTGAACCGTGACAGGATTATAGCCCAGACATACCGAGGGCTTGCAGAGCCTAAATACAACTTTTTTCCAGAGGCTAATGCCTATTATAATCCTGATATTGCTCTGGAATATCGTTTTGACCATGCCCGCGCAAAGGAGCTGCTCGCAAAGTCTGGCTTTAAAAAGGAATCTGACGGCTTTTTATATGATTCTGCAGGGAACAAGGTTGAATTTGACCTTACAATAACATCCTCCAGTACTATTTATAACGACATTGCCCAGATTGTTGCCGATGAGTGCAAGCAGGAGGGAATTACTGTCAATGTGCGGCAGGTTGAGTTCCAGAAGATTGTTGAGCAGATGACCGCGACCTATGATTGGCAGAGTCTTTTTATGGGATTTGGCGGTTCCACCATTTTCCCGTCGCAGGGAAGCAATGTCTGGCTTAGTTCGGGCAACTTGCACTTGTGGTATCCTTTGCAGCAAAAGCCCGCTACTGATTGGGAGGCTCGCGTAGATAAGCTCTATAGCGAAGCGAGTTGCATGGTGGAGCACGAAAAAGCTGCTCCACTTTGGAATGAATACCAGAAAATCCTTCTGGAGCAATGTCCCATTATTTACTTGGTTAGAGGACGGTCGTTTTTTGCGATTCAGAACCGATGGAATCTTTCAAACGTTTATTATGATAATATAAACGGTGCCGAGATACGGAATATTTTTACTTTGGAATAAAAAGGAGGCATGATAAAATTACTTCCATGTAATTTTATCATAGCCGAGTTTTCACCGTTGGCGAAAACTCGCTTATATGTTGCCTCCATGCAACACCGCTAATGCGGAATTTTTTATAGGAGTATAAGGAAAATGACTACGTTCATTACTTTTGTGCGGATGCTGTTTTATATGCTCAGCAAAAACAAACAGCTTCGGCTTGCAAAAAAAGCAGAAAAGGCTGGAAACTATGCCGAGCGGGACAGAATTGTAAACGAGACAGTTCCTGGCTGGGCAAAATATATGTTTAAGATTTGCAAAGCGACGGTTGATGTAAAAGGTCTTGAAAATTTGCCTAAAGACCGAGCCGTTGTTTTTATCGGTAATCATCAGGGGAATATGGACATTCCGCTTTTGTTCGGTTTTATCCCAAAGCCAATGACCTTTGTCGCAAAGGCTGAGCTTGGCAAAATACCGCTTCTTGCTGACTGGATGCGTATGTTGCAGTGCACGTTCATAGAGCGCAAGTCTCCTCGCAAGTCAATGCAGGCTATACATGATGCCGCTGCGGGAGTAGGAAAGGGCTACTCTCAGGTGATTTTCCCAGAAGGAACCCGCTCAAAGGGTGGACCGCACCACGAGTTCAAGGCTGGAAGCTTTAAGCTTGCTTTTATGTCAAAAGCTCCTATCGTTCCTGTTACGATTGATGGAACTTGGAAGATTTACGAGGCTAACAAAAAAATCACCAAAGGCTGTCACGTGACGCTTGAGATTCACCCGCCGATTGAGACAGAAGGACTTACCCGCGAGCAGCAGGCAGAGATTCCACCAAAGGTAGAGCAGATTGTTTTCGCCGCTCTTCCTAATAAAGAGGCATAAGAGTGAAGTTTTTACAAAAAATGCTTGCCACGGTACTCTCTCCGTGGAAGGCTTTTAGGGCAAAAGCTCCGCTCGCATCGTTTGTTGCGGGGCGTTTTGTTACAATGGTTGTGATTCTCTTTTTTCTTGGCTGGGCACTTTTTGCCCTGATGGCTCTTGCTCCAGGCGATATTGTTGACCAGATGATGGCACAGCAGCTTATGAGCGAGGAGTCTAAGGCTTCTGCTGGTGGCGGAGCTTCTCAGGACAACGCTTTCAGCAATGCGCAGGGGGCTGCCCTAAGAGCTGAGCTTGGACTTGATAAACCGTTTACTGTTCAGTACTTCCGCTGGCTTAATCGCGTCATAGTGCACCATGATTTAGGAACAAGCCTTATAAGCCGTGCTCCTGTAGGATTCTTAATCCGCACGAGAATTGTAAACTCATTCATTCTTAACATTATCTCGCTTATATTCATAACGATTTTCTCGTTCCTGCTTGGCGTTTATTTTTCAAGCAAGGTAGGAAGCAGAATAGACGTTGCGGCAACTTTTTTTGCCCTGTTCTTTCATGCGTTCCCAGGAATCTTGCTTTTGATTCTGTTGCAGCTATTTGCCTCGGTTACAAGACTGTTCCCGGTTACTGCGTATCCTGGCTTTACGCCTGCAGAAGCTCCCGTCGGCTTTGTTTTTTCTTATGCACACCATGTCTTCTTGCCACTTTTTGCATCGTTTTTAGGCGGTTTTGGCTCTACTATGCGAATGATTCGCTCCACAATGCTTGACCAGATGGGAATGCCTTACATTACGGCTCTGCGTGCCCGCGGTATAAGCGAGCGAAAGGTTTATCTTAACCATGCATTCAGAAATACGTTGAACCCATACATAACAGGCAGTGCGAATTTGCTTGCAAGCCTTTTTTCTGGTTCTCTTGTCCTTGAAATAATTTTCTCGTACCCTGGAATCGGGCGGCTTATGTATGAGGCTGTAATGCAGCAGGACGTAAACCTTGTTCTTGCGAATTCAATGTTTATAAGCACACTTGTGCTTGCAGGCATGGTAATATCGGACATCTTGCTTGCCATAGTTGATCCTCGCATTCGTTACGGAAAGAACTAGATTTTTGAGCCAATATACTATGCTTTTATGGATTGCTGCGGCTGTAGCTGCGTTCTTTGTAAAAGGCTTGTGTGGTTTTGCCAATACCTTGGTTTTTACTTCCGTCTTGAGCTTTGGAATTGATAATTTAAACATATCACCTATTGAACTGCTTTTGGGCTATCCTGCAAACTTTATACTTACTTTGCAAAACAAAAAGCGGTTGAAACCTCTGATTGTTATTCCTCTCACAATTCTTGTTATTGCTGGCATTATTCTTGGTACATTCTTATTGAAGAATGTCGAAGGCCAGTATCTCAAGATATTCTTTGGAGTCGTTGTTGTTCTTATTGGTGTACAGACCTATCTTAAAGAGAAGTTCCTCAGAAGTTCCAAAAGAGAGTCCGAGCCATCAAAGGCGATTCTTGTTATAGTCGGATTTTTATCTGGCATACTTTGCGGTCTTTTTGGGGTTGGTGCTCTCCTTGCTGCTTATGCTGGACAGATATCAAAATCTACAGACGAATTCAAAGCGAACATTAGCGCTGTATTTATTGTCGAGAATACGTTCAGAATTGTTGCTTACCTGCTATTTGGCATAATAACGCTGGAGACTATAAAAATAGTTCTTTTATTATTGCCGATTGCAGTTCTAGCACTTTTTGCAGGTATAAAATGCAGTCATATCATAAGTGAGAGGACTTCAAAAAGAATTGTCATCATTGCTTTGATTATTTCAGGCTTGTCATTAATAATAAAAAATATTTGATTTTTGTAGAATTTTGATGGTTGGCTCATTTTTTGCAAGTTGCCTCATAAAATATTAGACTTATTCGGAAAACTGAAGTTTCCGAACACCTTTATTGTGAGGCATTTTCTTTTTACTAAATCTGATTTTAGGTTTATAATAAAAATATTACTTTCTATTTGTGTGGTTGGAGGAATCTATGAAAAATCCGAAAAAAAGTTTGAGCTTAAAGATTATACTTACAGTTTTTATCGGAACGGTTTTTTCTAATCTCGTCATTGGAGTTCTTGTAAACTACGAGTCTTCAAAAGCCCTTCAGCAGATGATGTATGAAGATTTGCAGCATTCTGTTAATGCCGTTGCAAAAGACATGAACCTTAACAATGAGCGTGAAATCCGTATGCTGCAGACCATTGCGCTTAATTCCCGCATGCGAGACGCTTCCGTTTCTCTTAAAGAAAAGACAGAGATTGCCCGTGCAGTAATTGAGTCCGACAAAGATTACATAGATGTCTCGGTGCTCGACATGAACGGAAACGGCTACACAAAGGACGGCTCTAGCATGTTTTCGGCTTCATCCGAGGAGTATTTTAAGACAGCAGCGGCTGGCTCTTTGTGTATTACAGACCCTGCCGTAGACGCTAAGACAGGCACGGTTGCGATGCTTTATTCATATCCAGTCCACGATTATTCGAACAAGGTAATAAACGTAGTTTACTGCGTTGTTGACGGTTTTAAGCTAAGTGACCTTTGCATGGCTCATCCTATGTCAAAAGACCGTAAGCCTTACGTAATAAGTGCCGCTACAAAAATAACCCTTGCCAACGAAGACCATTGGAAAGTCGGAGTGGAGGATTTAGCCGAGATTGAGAGACAGCACAAAGGTACGAGCCTTGGAGACCACCTTACGCTTATGCTCTCTGGCAAGACAGGCAGTGATATTTACACGGATAATGGCAAAAAATGGATGGCTGTTTTTGAGAGAATCCCTAATACAAACTGGATTGCGGCTTGTTCAGTACCTTTCGCTGATTTTAAGGAAAGACTTAGAGACCTTACAAGTTCTATCATTGTCGCTTTTATCCTAATGACCGTTATATCTCTTGGCGTTGTTGGAACTGTAATTTCATTCTCAATCCGCCCGCTCATTCACCTAAAAAAGGCTATAAAAGGAATTTCGTCTGGAAATGCGGATTTGACACAGAGGCTTGCCGTAAATGCCTCCGATGAAGTGGGCGAAGTTGTTTCGGGCTTCAATGAATTCTCAGGAAAGCTTCATTCTATAATTTCTCAGATAAAATACTCAAAGACTGAGCTTAGCGATGCTGGAGAGCAGATGAGTGCCGTCACGGAAGATACAGCCACCGCAATAACGGAGATTCTTGATAATATTGAAAGCGTTAACGGTCATATAATGAATCAGTCTGGCAGCGTTGATGAGACTGCGGGGGCAATCAACGAGATTGCTTCAAATATAAATTCTCTGGAAAAAATGATTGAGAATCAGACTGCCGAAGTTTCTCAGGCTTCTGCCGCCGTTGAGCAGATGATTGGAAATATTTCAAGCGTTAACCAGACTGTCGAAAAAATGGCAGAGTCCTTTGAGCTTTTGGAAGAGAACGTAAAGACTGGCTCCGCAAAGCAGCAGGATGTTAACGCCAAGATTGAGCAGATAAAGGCTCAGTCGGAGATGTTGCAGGATGCGAACACAATAATTTCTGCAATAGCAGAGCAGACAAACCTTCTAGCCATGAACGCTGCGATTGAGGCAGCCCATGCGGGCGAGGCGGGCAAGGGCTTTAGCGTTGTTGCTGATGAAATCAGAAAGCTTAGCGAGAACTCCAGCGAGCAGTCAAATACAATCGGCGTTCAGCTTGAGAAAATCCGCCTGTCAATCGAGGACGTTGTTTCTGCTTCCGAGGAGTCGAGCGAGGCATTTGATTCTGTAACTACGAAGATTCAGTCTACGGACGAGCTTGTTCGCCAAATTAGGGGAGCAATGCAGGAGCAGCAGGTGGGTAGCCGCCAGATTGGCGACTCCTTGCACTCAATGAACGACAGTACGATTGAAGTCCGCACAGCATCAGCCGAGATGTCAGAAGGCAACAAGCAGATTCTGAGGGAAGTGCAAAAACTTCAGGATGCGACTTTATACATAAAAGAAAGCATTGGCCAGATGTCTGTTGGTGCTCGAAAAATAAATGAGACAGGACAGGCTTTGTCAGAGATTGCAAGGCTTATGAACGGCTCAATAGAAAAAATCGGCGATGAGATTGATTTGTTCAAAGTGTAAGGCGGTAAGCAGAAGCAAGTTCTGCATGACAAGCGTTATTCCGACATCGTAAAATCAAAATAAAGGAACTTTTCCGCACGTTCGTCAGAAATGCTTTTCACGAGGTTTATCCAGCTTAAAGAGCGCTCGATCACCATTGCGTCGCTTGAAATCACGTTCTCAAGGCTCACGAGTGCTTGGTCGGCATCGTTTACGATTTGCACGTCCGTCTCAAAGTCGTATTTTTCCAGCACCTCAAAGATTTTCGCCTTGAGCTGTCCAGAGTTTGAAACAGGCCTGTCCAAATAGAAAACGCACTTTTTGATTTTCATCGCGTTGAGTTTCTGACCAATCATATCGATTGCTCTTTCGGTCTTGTCAATCAAACGGTAAGTGCCGCGAAGTCCTGCCAAGTCGCGAATCGTGCCGTC
The DNA here is from genome assembly GCA_902803735.1 of uncultured Spirochaetaceae bacterium. Taxonomy (GTDB): domain Bacteria; phylum Spirochaetota; class Spirochaetia; order Treponematales; family Treponemataceae; genus Treponema_D. The sequence continues at coordinate 92 of CADCRJ010000102.1, read as the reverse complement.
CATGCAGTGCAGCAGCGTCGAGTCAGAAAGCGCGACTTCAAGCGTGATTATGATGTTGAAGCCGTCGATGTAGACCGTCTCGTTTTCGCTCA
>CADCRJ010000101.1 GCA_902803735.1 uncultured Spirochaetaceae bacterium | reverse complement strand
TCGGCTCTGAGCCTTCAGCGTCTCTGGCTACCTGACAAAGGGCAACGATTGGAATGTTAAGCTCTCTTGCGAGAGATTTGAGCGACTTTGAAATTTCAGAAACCTGCTCATAAACCGGTGCGGAAGGATTTTCCGTCGAGATAAGACCGATATAGTCTATGAATATAATCTTTACTCCGTGGTTTGTCCTCATTCGGCGAGCCATAGCCCTCAGCTCAATAAGCTGCATATTAGGTGTGTCTACAATATATAAAGGGGCTTCGTAGCATCGTCCTGCTGCATCTTGCAGTTTTTTGAAATCCTCTACCTTAAGAAGACCATTGCGAAGCTTTGTACCTGGAATGCGGGCTTCTTGTGACAAAAGTCGCTGACCAATCTGTTCGTATGACATTTCAAGCGAAAAAAAGCCACAAGGGATTTTTGCATCGACCGAAATGTGCTCCATCATGGTTAGTGCCATTGCTGTTTTTCCCATCGATGGGCGTGCTCCGATAATTATCAGCTCTGAATTCTGAAAACCGCTAGTCATGCTGTCAAGCTTTACAAATCCTGTGGTTATTCCTGTCAGAGTATCATTGTGGTTGTAGCTGAATTCGATGCGCTCAATGGTTTTTGGAACAATCTCAAGCATTGAATAAACTTGCGATGTTTGGTCCATGTCAGCTAGTGCGAATATGTTTTTTTCTGCTTCATCGAGAATAGAATTGCTGTCTCGCGTTTCGTTGTATGCGGAGGCTTTTATTTTCTCTGCGACAGTAATTAATTTTCTTCGGGTTGACTTATCGAGTACGATTTTTGCATAGTGCTCGATGTTCGCGCTTGTTGGTACGACATCTATCAATGCCGTTATATAAGCGACTCCACCAGCCTTTTCAAGCAGTCCGTCTTCTTTTGACAGCTCGTTGACCAATGTTAGAGTGTCGCCTGGAATCCCTTTCTTGGATAATTTTAAAAGCGTTGAGAAGATGATGCTATTCTGCTGTGAGTAAAAATCATCCTCATGAAGCAATGTAAATACTGCGCTGACGGAATTCCAGTCTATAAGCATGGCTCCAAGGGTTGCTTTTTCTGCATCAAGATCGCTTGGAGGAACTGTGTCTTTCAATTGTTTATAATCCATAAGCCCTGAATATCCTTTATACAAAAAAAAGCCGAGACTAAAGAAGCCTCGGCTTTTTTCTTAGAAAAATGACTACTCAGCTTTTTCTGCTGCTGGTTCAGCAGCTTTCTTTGCTTCTTTTGGAGCAGCTTTTGTTTCAGTTTTTACTTCCTGAGCTTTTACTGCTACTTTTACAGCAGCTGTAAGAGCTTCATAAAGATGAACTGTACAGTGATAGTTACCAACAGATTTAATAGTAACACCCTGAAGCTCAATCTTCTTTCTCTCAATCTCAAAGCCGTTCTTGTTCAAGAAATCAGCAACAGTCTGTGATGTAACAGCACCGTAGAGTTTTCCGTTTGCACCAGCTGGCATTACGAGCTCTACTACTGTAGCTTCCAATTTCTCTTTGAGGCTTGCAGCGTCTTTTCTCTTCTGCTCTTTGCGAGCAGCGATTTCTTCTTTGCGAGACTCAAAATATGCTACAGTCTCGTCATTGTATGGTACTGCAAAAGAATGTGGGAACAAGTAGTTACGAGCGTAACCATTTGCAACGTTCTTTACATCACCCATTTCACCAAGATGTTTTACATCTGTGTACAAAATTACTTTCATTTTCAAGCTCCTATTAAAATAAAATCTGGCGTCACCAGGAGTTGGATCGCCAGAATATTGTTTTTTTACTCAGCTACGAACGGCAAGAGACAAATGTTACGTGCACGTTTGATAGCTACAGTCAGCTCGCGCTGATGTTTTGCACAAGTTCCAGTAATGCGGCGTGGAAGAATTTTGCCTCTTTCTGTTGTAAAGCGGCGGAGCGCATCTGGATCTTTGTAATCGATCTTCAATTTGTTAGCACAGAAACGGCAAACCTTCTTGCGGAAGAATGTTTTGCCTTTTCCTCTTGGTGAGCGCTCCTCACCTTCTCTACCATCTGCGGCACCCATTGTATCTGTTTCAGAATTAACTTTCTGATCAACTTTGTTTGTTGCAACTTCGTCAGACATTTTAGACTCCTAAAATAGGTTT
>CADCRJ010000100.1 GCA_902803735.1 uncultured Spirochaetaceae bacterium | reverse complement strand
CCTGCCGCTTGGCGGCGGGTGAGAATGAATATACCACACGCATTATTTTGTGTCAACTCTTTTTAAAAATTTTTTCGTTTTTTTTTCATTTTTTTTCTGACCTACCCGCGGAGGCTTGTGGGATGAGGGTTCCAGGGGGTTAAATTTTCTGGGGAAATCGCAAAAAAATTATTATTTTCCTTTTTTTTTGGTGAATATGCAAAATTGCGATTTAAATAGAAATTAATTTTTAGAGGAATTTAAAACGGAAAACGCCGCCTGCACCGTCATCAGAGCGCCTTCTTTGCCAGCTGCTTCACGGCGAAAACTACCATATACAGATTTTCCAGTTGGATAGCAAGTACAACAAGTACAATCAGAAGCAACCACTATATTAGATTCTTCAACGCCGACTTTTTTCAGAACGGACAAATTTGCAGCTGTCAGGGAAAGGAACTTTTTTCCATCACGTTCAATTACAGCATCTGAGCCAAATTCCAACGAGAAGTAATCAGCTCTCTCATCATCAATATTGTAACAGCAATCTCCTATATGGGGACCAATTGCGACACATACGTCTTTTATATCAGAACCGTACCATTCAGACATTTTTCTGATTCCTTCAGCGGCAATTCCAGTACCTTTCCAACCAGAATGCAAGGAAGCAATAACCTTTCTTTTTGAATCAAATAAAAAGATAGGCACACAATCAGCGACTGTAACGACAGGAACTAAATTCGGCATATTAGTGACAATACCATCGGCAAGCACTTTTTCAACATCACCACAAGAATCAGCCCGCACAACGATTTTAGAATGAATAAGTTCAACTGCTACGGACGTCTTCTCTCCACATATCTGAGAAAGCATCCTGTCTCTCACAAGATTTTTTTCATTCCAACGGAATCTCATGGATCCAGCATTCAGCAGAGTCATTCCCCAGCAGGCTTCATAAAGCGGAATTTTATTTCCTTGGAAATAAAACGGCATAACGAAATAATTGGTACCAAAACCATGAGACTCACCTGAAGATAAAAAATCTACGACAGAAATAACCGAATGCATATCAAACAGGAGCGTCCACAGTCTCAAGTTCTTTTATCAAATCCAATGCGTTCTCAAAAGATTTTGCCGATTCATCAAGCAATTTCAGGAATTTTTCATTATCACGTCCCTGTAAATGGCTCAAATTGGCGAGAGAATCATAGCGAGAATCTTTTCGCAATCCCAAAATTCCACAAACAACAGCGTCCATAATTCTTATGGAATCACAAAATTTATGTATTACGGAAGAAACATCGGATTCAACACTTCGCATAAGCTGCTCAATTTTAGTTTGCCCCTGCAAGGTTCTAAGATGTTCATCTTTAAGCTTTGCAAAAATAAGCCCGACCTCACCGTTTGCTTTTAATTTATTCACAACAGCTGTCATATTTATTGAAGTCTGAATAAAATCATTGAATGCATCCGTAAAAGCAATTTGATTCTCTTTTTTTACGAAACTTCCTTCCACAAGAACGCTTTTCAAAGCAATCTCAAATGTCGGGAATTTCTCCCGGAAGTACCAAAAAATAAAACCAGAAGTAAGCTCATAGCGGAAAGGAAAGCCACCCCACAAATCAAGCCAAGGCCGTTCTGGAAGATACGGAAAAGCCTCAAGGCCAAAATGAGTCTCAAGACCAATTCTAAGGTTTTCTTTTTTACAAGCCTGAACCCACGACTCCCATCGCTGCTCAAAAATTTTCTTCCAGTAATTTTTATATTTTACAAACCAATCCTCAACACCAGTAAAATTAGCAGGCTGCCAGCGACTGTCTCCAGAAACAATACATCCAATTGAATACATAGGAACAGAATTCATAAACATATGCAGTTTTGCAACAAAATTACGAGCTTCAACAACAAAAGCTGCCGCACTCTGATCTATGCTATCCTCATCGTCCTGCATTCTTGTGAATTTTGAAGTTTTTTTCTCAGAGAACAAATAAAAGGCTTCAATGACCTCATCAGACATCCTAAAGCCTGTACAGAAATTTTTTGCGAGCAAATTAACCTCTCGCTCTATCTGACTAAACGGACAAGTATAAATTCCATCCGTAATATTTGAGAACGCACTCAAAAGCCTGCTGACAGGAAGCTTTACAAATTGCCGGAGCCATTCCACAGATTTCACGGAATCATACATTTTATTTTTTTCTTCACGTGTAATATTCTGAAAAATATCATCCATTTTTCGAAGCAACTCTACACGCAGCTCAGGCCTAGCCTCGCTCGTTACAGGATTAGAATAAGGATCCGCATCCGCTTTCAGTTCAGCGGCAGAATTTTGCATGATTAAAGAACCAAGAAAAACGAAAAAGTTGCCCTCATCAGCCTCAATAGAAACAATGTACGGTCTAAAGAACTCGGCACAAGCCTTAAGCTCCTCAAGTTTCTCATAGAACGCAGAAAGGAAAAGTCCTCTTCTAGTATCTATAAGACCTGGAAAATTTCTTGAAACATTCTTTGAGATTGTATTTATTTTTATCTCATTATAAAGAAGCTCCGCATTTGTACTTGTAAAAATAGCTTTTATCCACAAATAAATTTTCACATACAAAGGCTGCTTTTTTAATTCTTCGGCAAGAGAAATCTCAGGCACCTCAACGCGCTCCTCAACAGGAGCCAGAACTTCTCCGTCATTTTCAGCTGGAGTACCAGCCAACATTTTATCTAAAATTTCCTGACGCTCGGAAACTGTTAAATCAGAAACTAAATTCTCAAAAGAGTTATTGCTCGACATACATATTATCTTAACCTATAAAAAAGAAAGCGACAACTCAAATGAGATGCCGCTTAAAGACAATCTGTAAGATAAAACTATTTATTTAAATATTCAACGACAAGGGCACCCATTTTTTTGGTTCCAACCAACTTTCCGGCTGCTTTGACTTCTGCAATTTTACTACCTGCAATATCGCCAGTTCTCCAACCATCGTCAAGAACCTTTGTAACAGCAGCTTCGATTGCAGCAGCCTCTTTCTCAAGCTTAAAGCTGTAGCGGAGCAACATTGCTGCCGACAAAATTGTTGCGAGAGGGTTTGCCAAATCTTTTCCAGCGATATCTGGAGCAGAACCATGAATTGGCTCAAACAAACCAGGACCGCCATTTCCAAGAGAAGCAGATGCAAGCATTCCGATAGAACCTGTTATCTGAGAAGCTTCGTCCGTAAGAATATCACCAAACATATTGCTTGTTGCGATAACATCAAACTGACGAGGATTGCGTACAAGCTGCATTGTAGCATTATCAATGTAAAGGAAATCCAACTGGACGTCCGTGTACTCTTTATGAACTTCTTCTGCAACCTTTCTCCACAAACGGCTTGAGTTCAAGATGTTGGCCTTGTCAACGACAGCAAGTCTCTTCTGGCGTTTTCTTGCAAATTCAAATCCCATGCGGACAATTCGCTCAATCTCTTCCCATGTATATTTTTCTGTATCCCATGCAGTTTTTCCGTCAGCACTTGTTCCGCGCTCACCAAAATAAATACCACCAGTCAATTCGCGAACAACAAGAATATCAAGACCTTCTCCAACAATCTCATCTTTAAGAGGACAAGCATCTTTTAGCTGCTTCCACATAACAGCCGGACGCAAGTTAGCATAAACCTTCATACCGCCACGGAGTCCGAGCAAAGCCTTTTCAGGACGGATTTCTGGAGCAACATTATCCCATTTTGGACCACCAACTGCACCCAGCAAAGTTGCATCACTTGTCAAACAAATATCCAACTGATCCTGAGGAAGCGGATGACCGAATTTATCAATTGCGGCACCACCAGCAATTACGTTTCTGTAATTCCACTTATGACCGAATTTTACTGCAACGGCATTCAAAACATTCACAGCTTCTTCAACAACATCAGGACCGATTCCATCACCAGGAATCAAAGCAATGCTTTTTTCCATTTTTTACCCCTTCAAAAACTTTGTATGTCTGCGTTCCGTTTCGATGTATAGAAACAAAACACAGACATAATAGCATTTTATCAATTTCAATACAATTGAATAATTAACAATTCATGCAGACAAATCACTAAAAATATATCTATTTTTTTACAAAATTGGTAGACTGATAAATATGGAAAATTACAAGAAAGAATTCATTGACTTTATGGTTGAGTGCGAAGTGCTCAAATTTGGAAATTTCACGCTGAAAAGCGGAAGAAAATCACCTTTCTTTATGAACGCAGGAGCCTACGTAACAGGCAGCCACCTTGCAAGACTTGGAAAATATTATGCACAGGGCATACATGACAATTTTGGCGACGATTTTGACGTACTGTTCGGACCTGCTTACAAAGGAATTCCGCTTGCAACGGCCTGTGTAATAGCTTACTCAGAGCTGTACGGAAAAGAAATCAAATACACATCAGATAGAAAAGAAGCAAAAGACCACGGTGCAGACAAAGGCGGTCTCTTGGGCTATTCAATAAAAGACGGAGACAGAGTTGTCATCATAGAGGATGTCACAACATCTGGTAAATCAATCGAAGAAACTTACCCAAAGATCAAGGCACAGGAAACGAAATCAGGCTCAATCAAAATAGTCGGAGAAATCGTATCTCTAAACAGGATGGAAAAAGCCCCTGACACAGATAAAGCCGCGCTTGACGTGATTTCTGAAAAATATGGTTTTCCAGCAAGAGCCATTGTCAGCATGAAAGATGTAATCGATGCGCTATACACTAACGGTGACAAAAAAATCATAACAGACGAAATAAAGCAACAGATAGACGAATACTATGCTCTTTACGGTGCCAAGTAAAGCCTAAGAAATCTAGAAGCAACGGCAGACACCGTAAAAAAAATTCGCACCAATGGTGTACAACTTCATACATCATTGGTGCGATTTTTTTAAAGAAATTTCATAAATTTTCGTTCGACATCCTTTATGAGCTTATACTCAAAGGAATCTACAAGAGCCATCCAAGAAGCCTCTACGACGTCGCAGCTAACACCAATCGTAGTCCAAGTGTCAATTCCGTCAGAACTTTCAATAAGTACACGTACACACGCCGCTGTCGCACCCTTACCATCAAGAACACGAACCTTATAATCCGTAAGGCGAATCTGCTTCACTTCTGGGTAAAATGGCATAAGAGCAGAGCGAAGAGCCGCGTCCAATGCATTTACAGGACCGTTTCCCTCCCCTGCGGCAGTCTGTAGATGACCATCGACATCGATTCTCAGCTGTGCAAAAGCATACAAATTTTTCTCTACAAGAGGATATTCGTCATGGGTCTTGTAATAGTGCAATTTGAAGAACGGACGGTATTTTCCAATTTCTTTACGAACCAAAAGCTCAAAGCTTCCGTCTGCACCCTCGAACTGATAGCCTGCATGCTCCATATCCTTTACTTTTTTTACAATGGCAGCAACAATCGGACTATTTTTTGTAATCGTACGGTCAAATTTCTGAATTTTTTCAAGAATTAAGCTTCGACCAGCAACCTCGCTCATAAGGAACACTCGCTCATTTCCTACAGAATCAGGCGTAATGTGCTCATAAGCGGCAGGATTCTTAATAACGGCATCAATGTGCATACCAGCCTTATGAGCAAATGCATTCGCACCAACATAAGGCATTCCAGGAGCAAGCGCAATATTAGTGATTTCAGAGACACGCTTACAAATAGGCGTAAGATTTTTTATATTCTCTTCAGGAATACAAGAATATCCCATTTTCAATTGTAAATCAGCAATTATAGTCGATAAGTTTGCATTACCAGTACGCTCTCCAAACCCAAGGAGAACCCCCTGCACATGTGTTGCACCAGCTTCAACGGCTACAAGACTGTTAGCAACGGCAAGGCCTGAATCATTGTGCGTATGAATTCCTATAGAACAGACTTTTCCGAATTTTTTTACGACCTCACCAGTAACCTCATTGCAGCGACTTATCATACAACCGCCCTTTGTCTCGCAAAGACAAAGAGTCTCAGCACCGCCCTCAACAGCAGCCTGCAAGGTCTTCATCGCATACTCGCTGTTCGCGTCATAACCTGAGAAAAAATGCTCCGCATCGTAAATTACTCTGCGACCACGCTTAGAAAGATAAGCTACTGTATCACGAATCATTTCAAGGTTCTCATCAAGAGTCGCATGAAGAATATCCGTAACCTGAAAATCCCATGATTTACCAAAAATCACAACATATTCAGTCTCTGCGGACAAGAGGCTTTGCAAATTCGCATCCTCAGCGCAGCTCGCATCCTTACGACGAGTAGACCCAAATGCAACAAGCTTGGAATTCTTTAAATCAAGTTTCTTTGCCTCTTCAAAAAACTCCATGTCTTTTGGATTTGAACCAGGATTTCCAGCCTCAATATAGGCGACCCCAAGTTCATCAAGAGCTTTTACAATATTAATCTTATCCTGAACAGAATAGCTGATTCCCTCACCTTGCGAGCCATCTCTCAAAGTTGAGTCCAAAATTGCAATTTTTTTCATACAAATAACCCCGTCAATCAGTTTTATTATTCAGCGATATAGCGAGCTCGGTTCGTATCAGTCTCAAACACATCAATCGCATACAAGAAAGCAGATTCGCCATCTTTCTTTTTCAAGTCAGGAATTTCTTTAAGAATTTCGTTATAAATAAAATACGCTATTCGTTCCGCACTCGGATTCTGCTCAAAAAAAGAAAAATCATTCAGATTCCTATGATCAAGGCTATCACAAACCTTTTTCAAAGCAACCTTAAGCTCGGAAAAATCAAGGAGCATTCCTCCTGCATCAAGTGAAAAACCTCTAACATGTGCATATACATGATAATTGTGACCATGCAGACGCTCGCATTTTCCATGATAATCAGCAAGAAAATGTGCCGCTGCAAAAGAAGTGTCAACTCTAACTTCAAACATAACTGCTATTATATAAAAAAAAACAAGATTATTGAAAGAGGGGGGAAAAAAAAATAAAAAAGCATCAAAAACCTTTGCGGAATAGTAGATTCGAACTACTGACCCCCACGATGTCAACGTGATGCTCTAACCAACTGAGCTAACCCCGCAAACGTTTTTGATGCGAGTAAGACTATACAGAATAAGGATTTTTTTGTCAAGCAGGTACTAAGAGAAAATGTTTTACAAGAACTACCAAGAATAGAGGTGTGGGAAAACGCTTATAATAATGACAGAAGTTTTCTACACATTTACTATAAAAAAAACCAGACTTTACATTAAAAACATAAAGTCTGGAACTAAAATATGAGTGACTTGACAGACATATTCAAAACCAAGAGATTCTGAACATGAACCTAATAATACAGAGACAGCGTAAACGCTATCTCATATTTTTATTTCATTGAAGCACCAATACGCTCAAGAACCTTCTTACGGTCAAGAGGCTTTACGATGTAATTTTTTGCGCCAAGAAGAAGTGATTTCTTTACCAATTCCTCTTTTCCCAACGCACTGACCATTACAACACGAGCATTCTTGTCAAATGCCATAATCTGCTCCAAAGCAGTAAGACCATCCATACGTGGCATTGTAATATCCATAGTTACAAGGTCTACGTTAGGACAAAGTTCCTTATATTTATCAACTCCATCCTTTCCGTCAACCGCAGTTGCAACGACTTCATATCCTTCACTTGTAAGAATCTGACCAAGCTGCTTTGCAACAAACATTGAATCATCAACTACCAGTACACGAATTTTTGTTCCGTCAGCATTTATACCTTCTGGCGGACGCTCATTAATTGAAGGAAAATCCTGTTTTGTTTTCATCTTGATACTCCTTTATTGCACGCGTTCGCGAATAGCAACATTTACTTCAACTTTACCACAATCAGTAATAAGCGGTACGATAAGAGCTTCTACACTGCTTGTATTTCCACCCATTGCGGCGATCTCCATTTTCTCACCAGCAAAAAGGGCAGGAGGCGTAAGGTCAAATTTAAATCCAAGTTCATGCAACTTTGTTACAGCTTGTGCAGTAATAAGGTTTGCAAGCTCGCTTATAGTTGCTTTTGCAAGATCGTCAAAAGCTGTCAATTTTTCGCCATTCATTGCCGAAGCAACGTTCAAAGCTGTCTCAAGAGTCATGTCAAACAAAACACGACCTTCAACATCTCCAGCCAAACCAACAAATGCAGCTACACCCATTACAGGCATTGCAGTAGACTTTAGATACAAGTCTCCACGGGTAACTGTCGCACCACCAAGAACTTCTTTCAATATTTGATATGAAGTTTCTACGAATGGGTTAATGTACTCTACTCTCATGGGCTCTTATACTCCTCTTTTATTTTTTCCCGAATATTGTAACCGATCCAATCTTCTTTGGAGACCATTTAGAATTTTTCTCCAAAGTTTCATTCTGACCAATTATAGCAATTCCATTACCTTTCAATTTTTCAGCGAAATCTGCAACAATTATCTCCTGTGATTTAGCAGGAAGGAATGAAAGCAAATCTCTAGCAAAAATAATATCAATAGGAGGCAACGAGTTAGTATTTGCACAATCGTGATACTCAAACATTATACTATCTCGAATTTCTTGTGTAAATATCGAATCCCCATTTGCCTTCTTTGTTATATATGGTGCATACCAATCTTTTGCGACATCAGCAGGAACAGAAATCAACGGTGCATTTGAAATATTCAACAAATCCACTTCATGCGCATAGATTCGTATTTTTGCATCTGGATAACGCTTCTTCAAGAGACATGCCAAAGAGTAAGTCTCATAGCCCTTACCACATCCTGGATTCCAAACAACAATCTGCTTAGCAGTATTATCTGGCAAAGCCTTGAAAATCTCATCAGCATATTCTTTTTTCCACCATGTATCAGAAGATGGAGAGAAGAATGTCTTCAAGAAAGCATCTGCATCTGCTGGTGTCTGTAGCTGAGCCTTGTCTCTACCCCGCTCTTTTTCCCAATCATCATAGCGTTCATGCATCCAAGCTTCGTTCAGCGGTGTAACGTAGAACTTTCTCATTGATGCAAGTCCATTCACTATAAATGAATAGTCGATTGGAGCTTTTTTCTCCTCAACAACAGGCTTCGGCTGAGCAACAGGTGCAACAGAAGCACCCTGAGCAGCTACGCGAGTTGCCAAATCCTTTGCTGAAGCAGCTTCAGCAGCCTCGCTCTTTGAACCAAATATACGCTCAATATCAAGCAAGACATAAAGTCTGTTGTTTACTTCAACAACACCCTGAATATACTTGATATTGATGTCTCCGAACAAAGGATGCGGAGGATTTATCGAAGATTTTTGGATACCAACAACCTTGTCGATTCCATCAACGACGACACCAAATGTCTGTTCGCCAACAGAAACGATAAGCATATTTTCCAAAGAATCGAAAGAACGCTCAGGTACCTCGATGTTGAAAAACAATCGCAAATCAACGATAGGAATAATTTCACCACGAAGGTTGTATACCCCCAAAACAAAAGGCAAAGCATTAGGTACGTATGTAAAGCGTCCAGCTTTTGCGATTTCCTTAACCTTCATAATATCGATGGCATAATCTTTTTCTGCAAGAGAAAAAGTTACCATCTTATAATCTATCATTGTTGCCAGATTATCAAGTTTCTCGCTTATTGAAGAAGAATCTTTAAGGCTTTGAAGATTGCCAAGATTCTCCTTCAAAACGGCATTTATAGAAGGCTGATTCTGTTTGGTTTGTTCTGCCATATCTTTCCCCTTATTCGCTCAATAATCCGTTTTCATGGCGGGCTTCGATTTCCTGCCTAACACCAAGCTCCAACAACTGAGTAACATCAATAATAAGAGATACAGAACCATCACCCAAGATTGATGCACCAGCAATACCTGGTGACTGAGTAAACTGATCGCGCAACGGTTTAATTACAACGTCTTCCTCTCCAATAAGGCTGTCTACCATAATACCGATTTTCTTTTCCTGAGAACCGACAATTACAACAAAGCAGTAATCGCCATCTTCCGTAGAACGGATATTGAACAAACGGCTAAGACGAAGAACGCTTATAACCTCATTACGAACGTTTAAAACCTCATAATTATCTATCGTATTAATCTCAGACTTCTTGATACGAACGCTTTCGATAACAGAAGCGATCGGAATAGAGTAAACCTCTCTTCCAACACGAACAAGAAGGCCCTGAATAATTGCAAGAGTAAGAGGAAGCCTAATACTGAACTTGGAACCATGTCCTTTTTCAGTAGTAACATTTACAGTACCATTAAGCTTCTCAATCATAGTCTTTACTACATCAAGACCTACACCTCGACCAGAGATATTGGTAATTTTCTCTGCCGTAGAGAATCCTGGCATAAATATGAGCTGAGCAGCTTCCTGATCGCTAAGAACCTTATTAGGATGTATCAATCCTTTGCTGATAGCCTTATTTCTGACTTTATTAACATCAATACCGCCACCATCGTCAACGACATCGATTACAATAAGGTTTCCTTCATTAGCAGCTTTCAAAAGAACTGTACCAGTCTCATTTTTTCCTGCCGCACGGCGTTCATCTGGCATCTCAATACCATGATCAACAGAGTTGCGAACACAGTGCATGATCGGATCCATAAGGTCATCAATTACAGTCTTATCAAGCTCAGTCTCTTCACCTTCAATCTGCAAAGTAATTTTTTTGCCAAGATCACGCTGCAAATCGCGGACAACACGAGGGAAGCGGTCGAAAATCTGACTGATAGGAACCATTCGGATTTTCATTACACCTTCCTGAAGCTCGCCAGCAATCTGACCCAAGCCCTGTGTAGAAGAATGAAGTTTTGAATTCAAATCCTTGAATCTGGCTTCAAATGAGTCAAAGTAATTTGAAACATCACCAAATTCCTGCAAAATATTTGCCTTTACATCCTTTATAGAAACCCCATTCTGGATTTCTTCGAGGAACTGTGGCAACTGCTCGAACATCTTGCGGATTTTTTCTTTGAAAGAAACATCCAATGTCTGGAACTGAACGAGCAAATCCGAGAAATGAGTAGAACTCTGGTTGAAAGCAGCCTTTGTAATAACAATTTCACTAACAAGGTTCAGCAAATAGTCAATTCGTTTAGAATCAACACGAAGAATAGAACTTTGCTGTGCATGGTTTGTTTTTGCAGCAGGCTGTTTAGCAGGAGCAGCATCAGTTTTAGCCGCAGCGGCTGGTGCAGGAGCTTCCTGTACAGGCTGAGGAGCCGCAACAGGCTCTGGAGCCGCAACAACTGGTGCAGGAGCAGGAGCAGGCTCTTCCTCGACAACAACATGATTTGAGCTGGCATCGGCAGAAACCGCATTTTCTAGACACTTCGCATCTACACTAATAGTAACATCAGTAAGGAATGCTGTATCCTCCAGCTGCTCCGCGTTGTTAGAACTTGCTATATAGTAAACAACATCTTTATGGAATTCGTCTTCATAAAGTGCATCAAAATCAGGAACTGTCTTAAGAACTGTTCCACAAGCCTTGAGTGCGGCAAAAACCTGAATTCCACCAACACTATTCATAGGGTTGGTCTCATCAAATTCTACAGTAACAGACCAAAGCTTCTGTCCAGAAGCACATCCCTGCTTAAGCTCAAGAAGCTCATACTCAGACAAAGCCACTACAGGAGCATCATTTGAAGGTGCGGCAGCTTTTTGAGCCTGTGGCTTAGGAGCAGGTGCAGGTTTTGGAGCAGCAGCCTTTGTTTTTCCGCTGCCGTCAGGAATCATTGATCGAATCTTATTAGAAATCTCATCAACACTTTTACTATAGACGGTTCCCCCAGTTCGGGCTTCAAGCATTTCCTTAATAACGTCCAAAGCTGTCAACAGAGTATCTATAACATCTTCAGTTACCTTGACGCGATCAGAACGAACCTCGTCAAGAAGATCTTCCATTGTGTGGGCAAAATGAGAAATCTCTGTGAACTCAACCGTTGCTGAGTTTCCTTTCAGAGTATGTGCCGCTCGGAAAATTTCATCGATAGCGTCATGATTATTAGGATCTTGTTCGATAGCAAGGATATTACTTTCCAAGTTATCTACCATCTGTTCAGATTCTGAGAAGTAGTCTTTTAATAACTCTTCGTTATTTGCATCAAGATAATCACTCATATTCTTTATTTTAACTGTTAGTTTTTCAAAGTCAAGTGAAAAAAACAAAAAAAATCAAGATATATCAAAAACATTTTCTTAAAAAAATCATTTTCTAATACTACAACAAACATTTGCCGATATTATTTCTATGGTTCAAAGGAAATATAAATTCATTCTTCCTATATTATGTTTAGGATTCTCTTTATACGCAGCACCATCTTTTGACTGTACTGCTGGAATACTGGGCGATTTTCAAAAAGCTGAAACACCGTATGCAAAATTTTCGGGTTTTGCAGCTGGACAGCTAAACATAGGTCCCTCGCTCGTATTGAGAGGTGAATTTTCTGCACGCCCGCAGGAAGAATATGTTAATTCAAAAAAAATAGAAGAAACAGACACTTTCTCATTGAACGAGCTCTCAGGAACATTCGTGCTGCCGCACTCATTCGGAACGAGCTTTTTCTCCGTTTACAGAGGTGGCTTCGAGCCAATAGGGTCAGGTTTGTTCCTACAAAGACTGTTCAACACGGAGCCATACACGTCTTCCATAACAGAAACATGGCTTGGCTCAACAGGAGCAACAGTACACGATTTTAGGGCTACGGTCGGAGGAGCCTACACCTTAAAGCTCAAAAGCTTGCCTATTGCAGCACGCTTTTACCTTTACCGCAATAATGACAGCTTAACCAGACATTACCAGCCAAACACAGAGTTGCGGCTCGGCATAGCAATGCGCTACTTCAAGCTGGATATGGCAGGAGGATTCAGCGCACCAATTTATCAAAAAGATTCTGCGGGAAAACGCGTTCTGCTTATGATTGATGATGTTACCGTTCATGGCGGTTTTGATATGCTGTTGGGAAGCAAGAATTTCGCCTCGCTTTTTGTTGAGGCAGGAATTGACCAACTGCATATTGATGGGAACGGTATCAAGCTAGACCTTACTGATAGCGGAGTCAAAACCTTTGAGGACGCAATAGACGCTATAACGAAATCCTTGTTCGTTCTTGTGGAACCAAGAATTAATTTACAAGTATTGACAGTTCATGCCGCAGCTTTCGTCTTTCCAGACGACGTTACAAAGGACTTGCTTTTCATAACTTATGATAAAACAACGCCAAGCCTTATAAACAGTACGTTTGGTACAAGCTTTGGCTTTGAGACGCAGGAATTCAAGCTTTTTAAGCAGGACACCAAATTTGGCGTAAACATAAGCATTTACAAAAACGGACTTGACTTTGATGATTTAAAAGATATAAAGGACGATGCGACCATAAAATTCTCGCCATACGTAACTTGCAAAATTGCAGGTGGAGAGCTTAAAACTATGGTTCATATAAACACGACAAAAGTCGATGATGGCTCAAAAAAAGCTATAAAACTTACCTCTGGCTACAAAATAAGTCTCTAAAAGAAAAAGGAATCAGCAGAAGCAGAATGACTACTCCTGTTGATTCCTTTTTTAGTTTACCAGCAAATCAAACGACAGGATTAAGCACGAGACTCAAGCACTAAAGCAGCCAAGCGTTTGCAAGCTTCCTCAATGTCTTCGCGATGTCCGAACGAGCTGAATCGGATAAAGCTTTCGCCTGCAGGACCAAAGCCAGAACCTGGAGTTGTTACGACGTGACATTTATCAAGGATTATGTCAAAAATCTCCCAGCTTTTGTAGCCAGGGAATTTTACCCAAACATAAGGTCCGTTGCCTGTAAAATATGGGACAACACCAATCTTCTTGAAGTTCTCGCCTTCCAATGTTTTCTTTATAAGCCGACCATTTTCAAGATAATAGTCAACCATATCCTTCATATCTTTAAGCCCCTGCTCGTCAAGAGCTGCAAGTCCGCCCGCCTGAGCTATATTTGAAGCACCATTGAACAATGTTGTCATAACGCGGTTCCAGTCTTTATTTACAGAAGAGCCATCAGCAAATTTCAAATCATTAGGAACTACAGACCAACCAAGACGAACGCCGGTAAATCCTGCTGGCTTAGAGAAAGAATTAACTTCAATAGCGCAGGTACGAGCACCCTCAATCTCAAAAATTGATTTAGGCAGCTTTGAATCACGAATAAAAGCATTGTAAGCTGAATCATAAATGATAATGCAGCCATTTTTATTTGCAAAATCAACAAGAGCCTTAAGCTGCTCACGAGTAGCTGTGGCTCCAGTCGGATTATTAGGCGAACAGAAATAAATCAAAGTATCAGGCTCAATTTTTGAAAGAACTGGGAAAAAGTCGTTCTCAGGAGAACACGGCAAATACACTACGCCAGAATATCCAGTACCATCAGCCTTTGCAGCTCCTGCAGCACCAGAAACAACAGAACCGTCAACATATACAGGATAAGCAGGATCCTGCACAGCAACTTTTACATGAGAGCCAAAAAGAGTCTGAATACGTGCAATATCACATTTTGCACCATCAGAAATAAAAATCTCGCTCGCATCAGCCATACCTTTATAGAAAACAGATGCGATTCTCTCGCGCAATGCGGTATTACCCTGCTCATCGCCGTAGCCGGAATAGCCCTCTTTTGTGGCAAGTCCCAAAGCATAGCGGCTCATTGCCTCTGCTATATGCTTTGAAAGCGGCTCGGTCGTATTACCGATTCCAAGTGAAATAATTGATGCATCAGGATGAGCTGCTGCATATTCTCGGCGACGACGGGCAATCTCAGGAAAAAGATAGCCTGCTGTTAAGTTTGAAAATCCTGTATTTCTATTTATCATAATGAGAATATTTTAACTAAAACACAAGGCTTGGAAAAGTGCTCAGGTAAAATCTTTACGATTCTACCTGAGTTTTTTTTCTCGATAAATTCTTTATAAGTCTATATTGAAGTTTTTTTCAGCACCCACAGAAGTCATAGGCCCGTGCCCAGGCATTATTATTGTATCATCGGAATGCGTAAGTATTTTTGATTTTATTCCTGCGACAAGCAAGATTCTTGAGTAATTACTTGTAGTCAGACCAATAACTCCTGCATTGATAGTGTCACCAGTAAAAAGCACGTTGCCTATTTTGTAGACCATCGAGTCGGAACTGTGCCCCGGCAATGAGAAAAAATCCACGTCAAAGCCAGCCGCATGCAAGGTTCCATCGCCTTTTATAATCGTGGTAGAATCAGCAACAATCTCCGGGTCTGCCGCAAAAACATCTATATCATAGATTTTCTTCAATGTAAGCAAACCTCGCGTATGACCGCTGTGATTATGAGTAATCAACGCAGCGCAAAGGGTATAACCATAATCCTCAATCTGATTTATTATGTTCTCAGAAATTTTTGCCGGGTCAATGATAAGAGCCTGCTTTGTCTCTTCGTTAGCAACGAGATAACAATTTGAGAAAGATTCAAAATTCATGTAAAAATAAATTTTCATTTTATAAGTCCTGAAGGAACAAGCTCATCATTGCCGCTAAACAATTCGCTGCCTCGCTTGTCAAATATAGCTTCCTTTGTGTTGGACAGCTTGAACGAAACATTCTTGTGATTTATCTCATAAAAAACCGTGCGTTTTACGTTACAGTTACGGAAAGATGTATCGACTAGATTTGCCCGGATAAAATGGGAGTTATACAAATCAGAGTCATCAAATGACGTTTGAATTGAAGACACTCCAGAAAAATTATCCTGTATCATGTCGCTGCCTGTAAAAAGCACATGGATAAATTTCGCACCAGCGAAAGATGTAAACTGCATATTACTTTCTATAAGGTTACAGTCCGTAAAAACAGCAAAATCAAAGGCACTCATTCTGCTTCTAAAACCAGTAGACTGAAGCCCAAGGAAAAAGCAATGCCTGAAATTGCAGCCATAAAATCGCTTGCCCGTAAGCTCAATATTGGAAAAAGTAATACCACTCGCATTCAGTCCGACAATTTTGTCATGCGTGCGAATATATTCATAAATTTGCTGTTTAAGTTTTTCCTGATCAAGCTCATGCTTATAGCAATAGAGTCCATCTTCGCAAATTTCCCCGTTCTCATCAAAAGAAGAAAGCGCAGTTCTTTTGCAGCCAGGAAAACTGCACACGTTTGTCATATACATAAATCAATTCTACTATGATTCTTAAGATTCATAAAGTAGAATATTTGGGCAAATGTCAAGTTTTGATTGGAAACTCAGAAAGCAACGGAAGCGGGGTTCCATGCCCGAAAAAAATTCTGCACATACGGCGTAGCAAGTACGTACGGCGTGCCGTAGGGCGAAGCGCGGTATTCGCAGCGTAGCTTCAAGCGAGCCTTTTTTCGGGATTGAGCACATTCGTTGCCGT
>CADCRJ010000099.1 GCA_902803735.1 uncultured Spirochaetaceae bacterium | reverse complement strand
TTCCCCTTTGTTATGACCACCAACGTGAATAAATATATAAAAAAGAAAAAAAAATGTCAATAGACTTTTGAAGAAAAATTTATTCCATGAAAAATCGGATGATAATAAATGTTATAAAAAAAATAAAATAAATTTCAAATTCTTTTTTGAATTTGCTAAAGGTTTTTTTTCGCAATCCGAAAAATTTAGTATAGGGCAGTAAAACCCACACACAACAGATAAAAAATCTGTCGTATTAACCAAATCTTACAAGGAGATATTGTATGGTTATCAATCACAATATGAGTGCAATGTTTGCACAGCGTCAGGGTGGAATCACAGAACTCAACCAGACAAAAAACATGGAAAAACTCTCATCAGGCGAGAAAATCAACCGCGCTGGTGATGATGCTTCAGGACTCGCAGTTTCTGAAAAAATGAGAGCACAGATTCGTGGTATGAATAAAGCTTCTGAGAACGCTCAGAACGCTATTTCTTTCATCCAGACTACTGAAGGATACCTCCAGGAAACAACTGACATTGTTCAGAGAATTCGTGAGCTTGCTGTACAGTCTTCTAACGGTATTTACACAGACGAAGATCGTATGCAGATTCAGGTTGAAGTTTCTGCTCTCGTTGCAGAAGTTGACCGCATCGCTTCACAGGCTCAGTTCAATGGTATGAATATGTTGACAGGACGTTTCGCACAGTCTACTGGCGAGAACTCTGTTACAGCTTCAATGTGGTTCCACGTTGGTGCTAACATGGATCAGAGAATCCAGGCTTTCATTGGTACAATGACTGCTGGTGCTCTCGGACTCCGCAATGTTGGTTCAGAAGAGATTATGTCTCTTGAGACTCCAGATTCTGCTAACCGCGCAATCGGAGCTCTTGATGAAGCTCTCAAAAAGATCAACAAACAGCGCGCTGACCTCGGTGCTTACCAGAACCGCCTCGAGAAGACAGTTGCTGGCTTGAACAACGGTGCTGAGAACCTCCAGGCTGCTGAATCACGCATCCGTGATACAGATATGGCTAAAGAGGTTGTTGATTCTACAAAGAATCAGGTTCTCGCTCAGGCTGGAACAGCTATGCTCGCTCAGGCTAACCAGAGCAGCCAGAACGTTCTCTCACTCCTCCGCTAATTTTAGTGTAGCTTGAGAAATAAATCCCTTGATGCAGAGATTTTTCGATGCATCAGGGATTTTTTTTTGTCTTTTCTCCTGTTTGGTGATTGACCCTAATTTATGTAATTCTGTTATAATAGAGTGGTTTACGAAGTGTTGTAGAGCTTTTGCAGAATATAAAAACTGGAGAAAAAAATGAAAGTTAACAAACTTGAAGAACTTTTAAAAGCAAACGAGTATCCTGGACGCGGAATCGTTGCTGGCAAATCTGCTGACGGAAAATATGCCGTCTCTGCTTACTGGACAATGGGTCGAAGTGCTGGTAGCCGTAACCGTGTTTTTGTCACAGAAAACGAGAACGGAACCGAGGTTGTGCGTACAAAGGCTTTTGACGAGAGCCTGATTGCAGGAGACCCGTCCCTTATTATCTATGCAGCTGTTCGCCAGCTTGGAAACAAGACTATTGTTACGA
Source organism: uncultured Spirochaetaceae bacterium (assembly GCA_902803735.1). Classification (GTDB taxonomy): domain Bacteria; phylum Spirochaetota; class Spirochaetia; order Treponematales; family Treponemataceae; genus Treponema_D. The sequence goes on along the minus strand of CADCRJ010000099.1, from coordinate 12,660 downwards.
ACGGTGACCAGACAGACACAATTTTTGAGGGATTGAAGAAAGGCGAGACGTTTGAGCAGTCTCTCCGCGTTCGCAAATATGAGCATGACGCACCAAACTTTACACCAAGAATCTCTTCTTTGCTGACCGTTGACAATGGTAAGTATGACTATGCAATCTCAATCTTAAAGAGCGATAATGGCAATGGCGATAACTGCCTGCGTTTTACATATACTTACGACAATCCACAAAACGGCGAGGGACACTTTATCCATACGTACATGGGTAATGGCAATCCTTTGCCAAGCTTTGAGGGAGAGCCAGAACGTGTTGAGATTAAAGGTTCAATCGATGAATTTGCAGACATGATCTGGTCAAGTCTTAACGAAGAAAACAAAGTTTCTCTCTTTGTCCGCTTTATTGATATTACGACAGGCAAGTACGAAGAGAGAATTATTAACAAAAACAAATAAAATCTATTTCTTCTAATTTAAATGTCATGCTGAACTCGAACGTCGCAGTAAGTGCGTATTCGTAGGTTCAGCATTTATTTTTTTCTTCTAACCCCTTTTTTATAAATTTTGTTTAAAAATCAAAAAACTATGTTATAATTTATTCTGAAAATCGTAAAAAAATTTGAGGGGATATTCTTTATGGCTCTGGTCGGGTTGCAACTAAAATCCTTAAAATTACAGTTTGTTGTTATTTTTGGTCTTTTTATCCTGTTGTCATGTGGTATTATGGGTGTGCTAGCGGCATTAAGCATTATGAAAACAGGTGAGCTTACTGCTACACAGCAAGGGTTATCTGCTGTTGAGATTGCTGGAAATATCATTAATGGTGATGAATTTGAACGTTTTATGCAGAATCCGAGCGAAAACGACCCATATTATGAAGAGACCCGATTAAAGCTTTTAGATGCAAAAAGGATGATGAACTGCCAGTATCTCTATACTATGGTTCCTGTTGCTGGAACCGTTTTTAGATATGTAATTGACGGTAGTTGTGACCCAAGCGACAGAGAGAATTTTTCTCCTCTTGGAACTGATGAGGATATTGAGGACTACGGAGATGCCCCGTTTAACGTAATGAAAAACGGGCTTGTTGAGTCTTCTGGCATGAAATATCAAAAAGAATGGGGTTGGCAAATAAGTACCTACAAGGCAATTACCAATTCAAGCGGTAAGGTCGTAGGAATGATTGGTGTTGATTTCAATATAGAGCTTATTGTTGCCATGCTGAAATCTCAGATTGCAAAAATTGGTATAGTAGGCATTTTGTTCCTTATCATAGGTTCTTGCATCATTTTCTTTCTCAGTCAGCATATTTTTGGTCGTGTAAAGGTTATTTCTGATTCTATGCAAAAAATTGCGGAAGGAACCGCAGATCTCACTTCCAGAATCCCAGAGGAAGGAAACAATGAGATGACGATTCTTGCAAAGAACTGTAACTCCGTCATAGCGAGCCTCAACAAGCTTGTTATGTCATTGCAGAATGAGACGGGCGTTCTTAGCGACACAGGAACCGAGCTCAATGACAAGATGAACGATTACATAAGAAGCTTCCGCTCGACGCTTGCATGTGTTGACGAAATTGCTCAGCATATCTTTGAGCAGAGCGAGCAGATTAGCTCTGTAGTTGGCGGAATGCGAAACGTTGACTCTGAAATTTCAAGCCTTGACTCGCGTCTTTCTGAGCAGTCCTCTGCAATTCAGCAGTCTACGTCTGCTGTAACCCAGATTACTTCTAACATTGAGTCAATAGACAAGAGCGTTTCTCTTATCATTGACGAATATGAAATCCTTGTGCAGGAATCTGCTGAAGGACAGAAGCAGCAGGATATTGTAAGCTCGCAGATTGCGACAATCGCACAGCAGAGCGAGAACCTTACCGAAGCAAACGCTGCAATCTCCGCAATTGCAGAGCAGACAAACCTTCTTGCTATGAACGCTGCTATTGAGGCTGCTCATGCTGGCGAGCAAGGAAAAGGATTTGCGGTAGTTGCTGATGAAATCCGAACATTGGCAGAGACATCTGCTTCGCAGTCGGCTTCTATCTCGGAATTGCTGCGCAGTATTTCTGATGCTATTGAAGGAATCGTTGCTTCTTCAAGCAATTCATCCGCAATGTTTGGACGGCTTGGCGAGAAAATCAACAAGCTTGATTCTCTTATTCGTCAAGTTCAGGGCGGAATGAAAGAAGAGAACAACGCCGTTCAGGACATTCTTACAATGATGAAGACTTTGGACGAGACCGTCGTAGGCATTACCGATGCTTCTGCCCATATGAAGAAAGAAAGTGACTCTGTGTTTGAGCGTACCAAGAATTTGCAGTCCATCGCGAATGAGACCCGTGCAAAGTCTGAGGAAATCTCGCAGAGCATGAGTGAGATGAAACAGTCTGCTGAAAACGCTCTTGATGTGTCCGTACAGAATAGGAGTGCTTCTAAGAAAGTTTCTGATATGATAAATGGTTTTAAAACTGGTCGTTAAGGTTTTAGCTTTAAAGGAGGCATGATAAAAATTACATCCGTGTAATTTTTATCACGACCAAGTTTCTGCCGTTGGCTCAAACTTGCAAATTCGTTGCCTCCATGCAAAGCCGCTAACGCGGAGTTTTAAAAGGAGATTTAATGAAGTCTTACAAGAAAATTCTTCAAAGTTCGCTAATTTGTATTAGCGTCTTTGCTTTTGTTAGTTTTTTGCATTTTAGCGGTTTTTTTACGTGGAGTGACAACAAGGCTTATGACTCCCGCATGAATGTTACGGCTCCTTTTTTCTCGCCGTCAGAGCAGATTGCGGTAGTCGTTCTTGACCAGACCAGTCTTGACTGGGCAAAGGAAAAGCTGGGCTGGTCTTGGCCGTGGCCGCGTGAGTCTTACGGAAAAATGATTGACTTCTTTAACCGCGGAAACGCAGCTTCTATCGCATTCGATATGGTGTATACGGAGCCGTCGATTTACGGAGCTGCTGATGATGAGGCTCTTGCCAAATCTTGCTCTGATTTTGGCAAAGTTATTCAGACCGTGTTTTACAGTTCTAGTGTATCAAAAGAGGGATTAAAGCCGATTCCTATTATTGAAAAATCAGCTGCCTTGCTTGGTAACGTACAGAGTTTGTTTGACGAGGACGGTATTGACAGGCGAGTGCGGTTCTATTCTGAATCAGCTTTGCATGAGCCATCTCTTGCTATTGCGAGCCTTGCTATTTCTGGTAAGCTTCCTGATATTTCAAAGATTCCGATTGCAAAGGGTGGTGGAATGTATGTCCGTTACTTGGAGGACTTGGACAGGTTTGCTCCTTACAATGCAGAACAGATTCTGCGCAGTGAATTTGCCATTGAAAAGGCAGAGAGGGAAGGAGTTCCTTATGATGCTGGCGATGATTTGCTCGATCCGTCAAATTTTGAGGGAATTCATATTTTCTTTGGATTGTATGCACCTGGATTGTTCGATATTTGTTCAACTCCTATGGCTTCTACATATCCTGGGGTTGGCGTTCATATTTCCCAAATGGACACAATTCTTAAAAATGAATATCTTGCGGACGCATCCCTGCTGCTTGTGATTTTACTCCTTGTATTTTCTGTCGTTGGCGGTCTTCTTATTGGAGAAACCGTCTCTTATGTGCGAGTCCGCACATTCTTGTTGCGCTCGCTTTTGTTCCTTTTCATTTGTTTGGCTTATCTGGTTGCTTCTTGCGTTGTGTTTGCAAACGGCATTATCTTGCCAGTTAGTGCTCCGCTTGTTGCGTTTACGTTGTCTGTTGCCGTAACGGTCTGCAAAAATTACATGACAGAAGGAAGACAAAGACGCTATTTGAAGACTGCGTTCAGACAGTATCTTAGCCCTGCCGTAATTGACAACCTTATTGATAATCCGTCTGCGTTGAAGCTTGGTGGCGAGGAACGTGAGATTACCGCGTATTTCTCTGATGTACAAGGATTTACGTCAATTTCTGAAAAATTGAATCCGTCTGAGCTTACCGACTTGCTCAACAAGTATCTTAGTGCCATGACTGATATAATCCTTGAGCACGGCGGAACCATCGATAAATATGAGGGTGATGCCATCATTGCTTTCTGGAATGCACCTACGTTCCAAAAAGACCATGCGAAGCGTGCCCTTGAAGCGGCTCTTGCCTGCCAGCAAAAGCTCGTTGAGATGCAGGATGAGCTTGTGGCGGTTACTGGCAAGCCGTTCAAGCAAAGAATCGGTCTTAATACAGGTCGTGCCGTAGTTGGAAACATGGGCAGCCGAAGCCGTTTTGACTATACAATGCTTGGAGATGCTGTAAACCTTGCTTCCCGCTTGGAAGGAATAAACAAGCAGTTTGATACATATACGATGTGCTCGAATGCTACAATGCAGAGCGCGGTAGAGAATGGCTGTACCTTTAAATTCAGGCAGCTTTCTAATATTGCCGTCGTTGGTCGCAAGGAGGGAGTTCTTGTCTACGAGCCTATGCTTGAGCAGGAATTTGCCGCACGAAAACCTGAATTCGATGTTTTTGCGGCTGCTTACAAGCTTTTTGTTCAGGGGCAGTTTGAAAAAGCAAAGGCTATGTTTGCCTCTATAAGGGATAAAGACCCTGCCGCAGGTAAATACATAGAGAAGTGCGACATGCTCATGAAAAATCCGCCCGCAAATTGGGACGGAATCCTTCGCGCGACGGAAAAATAGTTCTTGCCTGTTTTTGTGGCTAATTTTCGCCGTGCAATATCTCGCTCACGGCGTTGCGCATCCGCTTGTAGGACTCGCTGCCTTGCAAGCGGATTTTTTGTATAAACCCAACTTCGTAGTAACCGAGAGAGTTTAAAGCGGCGTAACTCGTAAAACCGTTTATGTAAGGTCCGTTGGTCAGTACAATCTGAGGAACTAGTCCAATGCCAAGCCCAAGCTGTACGAGTGCCATAATGGCTTCGTTACCTTCTGTTTCTGCCGCAACTATTGGATGCACGTTACGGGAACGAATCCACTCCTCAAAACGTTCGCGGGCAAGGCCTGTTTTTGGCAGAATTAGCGGCACCGAGGAAATTATGTCTTGGGGACTGCCTTTTACATCTGCGAAGGGACCTCCCGCACTTGCCGCAAAAACAAGCGGGGTTCTTCTTACAGGTACAGAGTCCAGCCCAGAAACGCCGTTATCGGGAATTGCCGCAACGGCTACGTCTGCGCGGTCTTCTCTGACGGCAAGAATAGCCCCCGCTGGGTCTCCTGTCTCAATCGAAAGATGGATTCGGGGGTAGAGTTCCGCAAGCTTTTTCAAGAATGGCGGAACAATTGAGTAACAGGCGGTCACAGAGGCGTAAACACGTAGGTTTCCTGCGATTTCTCCGCTCTGGTTCTTGAATGAATGAAGCATATCGTCTCGTTCTGCAAGGCATTTCTTTGCGAACTCAACAAAATTCTTTCCTGCGTTTGTAAGTGAGACTTCCCTGTTGTTCCTGTCCAGCAAAGCGGTTCCGGTCTCTTCCTCAAGCCGTGAGACTAGGCGGCTGAGTGCTGACGGCGAAAGATTTACTTCTGCCGCCGTATGTGCAAAATGCAATGTTTTTGAGAGGGTTACGAATGCGTTTAGTTCAAAAAAATCCAAAACGAGCTCCTGTTGGTTCTAATTTTAGCATAATCAGGTTAACTTTACTGTATTTTTTTCCGATAGATTTTAAAAGAATTATTTGAAATTTTCGGGGGAAACCATGAAAAAAACATTCATTGCTCTTGCTGCTTGTGTTGCGGCTGCTGCACAGGTCTATGCATTTGATGTAGCAGTAACATTGAAGACAGCTGGTTCTGTCTCAGAATATACAAAAATTGAATATGCAATCACAGAAAAATTCGGAGATTATTATCGTTCTCCAAAAGCTAAGTTTGTGCATACTTTCAATGCTAACGGTCAGGAAACAGAGACTACTGAGCTTACAAGCAAAGATAACATCGTTGACCGTGTTACTTACATCTACAACGACAAAGGTAACGTTGAGACGGCCGTATGTACAGATGAAGACGGAAAAGTTCAGTGGCGTATGGTAAGCACTTACGATGAAAACGGAAGAAAAATCGATGAGTCTGAGTACAATGCAAGTGAGACACTTGTAAACCGCTCAATCTGGAGATTCTCAAACAAGCAGATTGATGAGTCTTTCTACAATGCTGATGGTGCTCTCCTTGAAAAAATTATCACAAAAATAGATGACAAAGGTCGTACAACAGAAGTTGCTCAGTATCGTGCAGATGGTGTTCTCGATGAGAAACGAGCTTACACATACAATGATGCAGGAAAACTCTCTGAGATAGTATTCTCAAATCCAGCAGGACAGCAGACAAAACGCATTGTTTACAGATTTGACGCTTCTTATGACATTACAGAGGAGCAGACATACAATCAGGCAAATAAACTTGTCGTTCGCGTTATCTACAAATATGACACAAACGGAAACATTGCAAAGACAACAACATACAATATCGCAGAAAAATTCGGTTCGACTGTAAATGAACTTGCAGGAATCTGCGAATACACATACAATTATAATCGATAGTAACAAGATGGTTTTGATGCCGGGCGGTTGATCTGTCCGGCATTTTTTATTTACTGCCGCTTGTCATCGCTGTTTTGGAATAAAAACTGTTAGAGACCCTTTTTCGTTTGGGTTCAGATTATTTTTTCAAATGCCGATAGATAAGTAAACGTCTTTTATTTGGGGATAAATGAGAATGAAAACAATTGGAATTAAGCTTGCTGACGGAACGTTTTATCCAATCCTTGAAGAGGGCACTCCAAAAAAGCGGATGCTGGATTTGACAACGGCAAAGGACAATCAGTCAAAAGTTCAGATTGATCTTTATCGCTCTGAATCAGGAGCGATGGACGATGCTGAGTACGTTGACACTTTGGAAGTGACTAATCTGAACCCTCATCCAAATGGTGAGCCAGAACTTCATCTTTCTATGGGAATTGATGAGAATGGCGAGCTGACAGCTGAGGTTGTTGACCCAGAGACAGGAAAAAAGAGCGAGACTCAAGTAAATCTTGTTACTAGAACAAAGGCTGAGAGAGAAGCCCCAAATAATTTTGAAATCTCCAATGATGACATTACTCTCCCAGAAAATGCCGAAACTGTTTCTAATGATGAAATTCCTGATTTTGGTTCGACAGAACTTCCTTCTGAGAATGTTCCTGATATTGAGAATTTGCAGAATGAGCCACCTGCAGAGGAAACCCCTGCTGCTGGCATAGTTGCAGAAGATGTGCCTGCTGCTGAAGACTTTTCTCTTGATGATATTGCTGACGCTGATTTTGCTGCAGAGCAGGACAATGCCGATGAGCAGCCTGTTGAGGATGTTTCTGATGCAGTTTCAGCGGATGATGACCTTTCATTTTCTGATATGTTCGATACACCGTTGCAGTCTCAGGATGCGACAGAATCTGAGGACAATACAGAGGAATTACCTGATGTTCCTCAGTCTGAACTTGAGAATGCTCCGTTCAGCTTTGATAATGCAGAAACCTTTACTACTGATGAGATAGAGACAGAAGAGTCTCCTGCTGAAGAAGAGTCTGTTGAGACCATCGCAGAGCCAGAAAATGCTACTGTTGAGGATAATGCGCTCGATAGCCTTGACCTTCCTGATTTTGATGCGCCAGAGGAAACATCTTCTGAACCTGCGGAGAGCATCGCTGCGGACAATGCCGCAGAAGATTTGACAGAACCGTCCGAGGCTGCTGCAGTAGCCTCTGCTGCGGCTATAGCAGATGACCTTGATATTGCTTCGCTTGATTTTGACAACTTGGACGAGGAGTCAAAGCCTGCTGAGACACCGCTTGAAGAAGCTCCTGCAGAGGACTTCTCCGTTGCAAGCTTTGATACGCTTGATTCCCCAGCTGCCGTTGACAGCGTAAAAACTGAAGAGTTTGATTTGCCAGACTTTGACAGTCTGGATGAAAAGACCGCTTCTTCTGATGGTGATACACTTTCAGAAAGTTCTCTTGATACTCCAAATTTCAGCACGGCTGATATTGCAGAGATTCCTGACTTTGCGGCAAACGATAATTTTGCTGATTTGCCAAAAGAGGAGAGTTTGGACTTACCAGACTTTGACAACCTTGATAAATCATCAAATTCTGGCAGCAGCGATTTTGATTTGCCTAATTTTGACGAGACAGAAACATCTGCTGACAAAACATCTGACTTCTCTGTTGATTCCCTTGATTTGCCTGATTTTGACAGCATTGACAATAAGAAGGATGAAAGTGGCAGCACAAGCTTTGATATACCTGATTTTGACGATACTTCTGCAAATGCAGCCGTTGCTTCAAGTACATTTGATTCTTCTGATTTTGAGCTTCCAGATTTTGACGATAAAAGCTCTGACAAAGAAGATTTGTCTGATATCCTTGATGACACAAACTCTTCAAGCAATACGAGCGATACAACTAACTTTGCGGCTGCTTCGCCTATGGATTTCTCTGATTTGTATGATAAAGAAACCCTCTATGGTGAGCACTCCACACCTTATGATGAGGACGAGCAGAAAAAGAAAACAAGAGTACCTGTTGTTATCTGCATAATTTGTGCGATTATCTGTATAATTGCAACTTTGCTTATTCTCTTTATTATTCCGTCAAAATACAATTTGCGAAAATCTCGCAATACAAAGAAGAATTCGCCGACTGCTATCGAAAAGTCTATTACAAAGCTTGAGAAAGAGAAGCCTGCGAAGACTGAGTCTAAAAAAGAGACTAAGACTGAGAATAAAAAAGAAGAAACAAAAGAAAGCACAAAAGATACAAAGAAAGACGTTATTTCCGTTCTACCTTCTGAAAACAAAGCAGCAGAGGCTTCAAAAACTCCTGCTACGGAACCAAAAATTGTTGCTCAGACGGAGAAAAAGCCAGATCCAGTTAAGGCTCCTGAAGCACAGGAAGATAAAGTCATTATCTCGCCAACGCCTGATGTTGTGCCTGTTCCAAAACCAGAGCCAATTGTCAAAGCTGACGATGTAAAATACAAAATCAAGTGGGGCGATACACTTTGGGATATTTCTGATACTTTCTATAGAAATCCTTGGAAGTATCCGCGTATTGCTAATTACAACCACATTAAGAATCCTGACCTGATTCTTTCTGGAACTGAGATTCTTATTCCTGCAGAGTAAGTAGCTTGGATACAAAAAGCCGGTTTGCATAAAATCGGCTTTTTGTATTTTGAAACTTTCTCGCTTTATTTTTATTTATTTATTATGTTAAAAAGTTATACAACAGTTCAGTTAAAAAACATATTTATTTCGCTCGTAATGGTTCTGCCACTTTTTTCTTGCAAACATCTTTGTGCAAATGAAACGCAGAAACAGTTCAAAAATGACTCTTATTATTTTATGGCTTTACAGGCGGCAGATGAGCATGACAGCGAGAAAGCGATGCGTTTTTTTAAAACTGCTCGCGAAAAAGGCAGCCCGCTGGTTTCTCGCCGTAGTGCGGAAGCCCTTACGATGCTTGGTAATATGCAAGAAAGGCAACAAGCCGCAAAATACATTGAAGACAATATAGACAATTATGACTCTCTTCTTATCGCTTGCCGTGAGTATTATCGGGAGAGTGAATTCTCCTTGGTGATTTCTGCAACTGATGACATTGATTTTGCAACGGCTCCTAACGGGCTTGTCCAGATAAGGTTCAATGCAATGCTGGAAAAAAAAGACAGCCGTTTTGAATCGGAGTATTATAAATGGATTTTGAGCAAACCGCTTTCACCTGAGCATTTGTTTTTTTATCAAAAATACCTATCTCTTAAAGTCCTTGATTTTCAGAAGCTCCAGAAGCTCAATCAGGAAGAATTTGAAAGACGTTTTGCAGCTCGTGCAATGGAGATTAAAAAGTTCGTCGAGACAGGAAAAACCTCCGAAGAGACAAAACTTTCTGAAAATATTGAGAGTAACGAGGCTCAGCCGCTTACAATGGAAGTGTCTGACGAGCAGAAGGTAATCACGTTCCGTGTGAACATTTACCAGAAAAACTACCGAGAGGCATTCTCGGCTATTGATGTAATCCGAAAGATATTTGAAACAAGCGAGGACGGCTTTAATGAGCAGATCCTCTCTGATATTGGAAAAGCAGGCTTTTACGGAACTGTTGATTTTTATGCTACGGCAAAGTTGTTTGATGAGTTTGCAAAAACGCTGATACCAGAGCACTCGTTTTACGCTTATTTTTATGCTGCACGACTTTATGATAAAGCTGGACGTTATCAACAGCAGGCTGAGGAGTGTTTTAGAAAGGCGTTGGAAGTTGCCTTTGATTCAGTAAAATTCGACAATTGTCTTTGGTATCTTCTTAATTTTCAGCTTAGAAGCTCGACCGATGATATAATTGCTACATTGAAAACTTATGGCTCTAGAATCTCAACTCCAGAGTATTTTGATGATTTTTTCAATTCGCTTTCTGTGCTTTTGCTCTCAAACCAAAAATGGCAGGATTTTTACAAGGTCTGGAAAGAGACAGAATCGAATTTCTCTGACTATATTTACACAAAGTTTGCCTATATCTCAGGGCGGCTCATTGAAGAGGGGCTTGCTGCTGGCGGAACTGGGCTAAAAACACGGCAAGCCGTAGACGCTTTTACAAAGGTGCTTGCAAAAGGCGGGGACTTTTACTACAAAGTCTGTGCATTGGAGCGTCTGAACCTTATAGACTCTGATTCAGTCCGTACCGTAATGCTTACGAAAGGGCTTAAGAAGGATGTTACGATAGAGCGGACAGGGGCAAGTGAATTGGTCTCTGGATATGCGGCTTTTGGTTTCCCTCAGAAAGTCTACAATGAATGGCTTCTTAACAGAAAGAACCTTAGCGTTGAGGATTCAATCGCTGCAAGCAAATTCTTGGGTGTGTGCGGCGAGTACAACAATACGTATAATGTCCAGAGTCTTAGAATTGCCGACAGAACCTTGAACAATTTTAGTGGAAAAATTCCCGAAGAACTGCTGCATCTGGCGTATCCTCGTTTTTTTAGCAAAGAGGTTGAGAATGCTTGCATCGAGAACGAGTTGCCTGAGTACTTGCTGTTTGCACTAATCCGTTCAGAGAGCTTCTTTGATGCGAGTGTCTCTAGCACAGCAGGAGCTTCTGGACTGACTCAGCTTATGGAGACAACCGCCGCAGACGAGGCGAGAAAACTCAAGCTTGAGGTTTATGACATACTTGACCCAGACACAAACGTACGCATGGGAGCACACTATTTTAAGTCGCTTATTCCAAGAATTGAGGATTCGCCGATTCTTGCCTTGTTTGCATATAACAGCGGCTTGTCAAACGTGCGACAATGGGTAAAGGCAGCAAAGCGAGACTGGGCGGCAAAAGGTAAGGCACCTCATAATCCTGCGGGCATAAGCACGGACTTGTTGCTTGAAACCTTGCCGTATGCAGAGACTCGCGAGTACGGTCGCAAGGTTGTCTCAGCAGCTTGCCTGTATGCATGGCTTTACTACGACATGACCCCGGCCGAGACTGTGCGGGAAATAATGGGCGACTAGAGGGAAATTTTTTATTTCACAAGCCAGCCGTCAAACTTGTCGTGTGTAAAAATTTAAACTTTTTGCAATAACATTGGCTGTATGACTGCGATTTTTATCGGAACCATTTTTGCGCTCGGGACAGGGTAGCATTTGGCTCAAAATTGCGCTCTCTTTGAAGGTCAGCGTGCAGCGACCGTGTATTTTTTAATCGTCTTCAAGACTCAAAGCTCGTTCAAATATTCTTCTACATTCTTGTACTCTACCCCGTCGTCTGCATGTCTTGTGTTTCCTCGGTAAAGCACGCACTTCTTTGTTATTTTGCCGAATCGTTTTTCTGTCAAAGCAATTTTTTCATCATTTATCAAATGTCTGTACTGATGAGCATCGAATTCTGCGGAATGTTTGATTTCGTAAATCTCGCAAGTGTTTGTTTCGCTATTATAAATAACCATATCGAACTCACCGACCTCGAAACGGATCTGGAAAACCTGCTTCTTGTTCCTAAATCGGTTCGGCATTAACACTCGTTTTGTTTCATAAATCACAATGTCTTCAAGCATGTGTCCTAGCACGCCTTCAATAATCTTATCGGTAATAAGCTTTATTTCCCGCTCTTCAAGATTCTGTATCTGGGAATCTTTCATAAGGGAATAAACTAGGGCTTGTGCTTGGCAGAAACGCATTCCCGGCTGTGTGAAGATTGTGTAATTGAGGCGACCTGCATTACCTGTAAGAGTTTCAATATCAAGCTCGTCGATCAAATCAAGCCGTTTGAGATACTGCTTTATTTCGGTTACATGGGTATCGGTAACTCCGATTTTCTGATTGTCTTTTTCCTTAATCTCCAGAATCTTTTTTAAGGTCGCAAGAATCTGAGACTTGTCGATTGTATCAAGAACATCGGTTCGTTTTTCTTCATCACGGGCTTTACGAAGAAGCTGCGCTGTTGAACCTAAATCATGGCTTTCAAACAAGTCTGTTATGACTTTCACGGTGAACTCGTGATTTTCATCCTCGATAATTCTGTTGATTGCATTCGTAAGCTCGTTAGCATCGTACAGCTCACGAAGATGCCTGAAATAGCGGCCTTTCTGATAGCACTTCAAACTGTGCTGAATGTTCTTGCATATTGCAGTATCAATGTATCTTCGGGCTGTCTCGTCATCTCGGAAAGA
>CADCRJ010000098.1 GCA_902803735.1 uncultured Spirochaetaceae bacterium | reverse complement strand
CTCAAAATGCGAAAAACACCTTCTTTGAAAGGCGAGCTTGTTCATCTGGATTATTATAACTACGAAACAAAAACATACATCGAGGACAGAACCGTGGTTTTCAAAGACGAAGAATACAAGATTCTGGCAAGAACAGTAACCGAAGACACCATTGACGGCATAACTTCACCGTGGTATTTAATAAATGTCGAGGAAGCCTGTAAAGATCCAAGTATGAGAATAGAAAAAGTCTGGATTTTTGGCGGCTATACTATGATTTTGGACACGGAGTAATTATGATTTTTCTTTCTAAAAAGGCGTTTGTGATTGTTTGCTTTTTAGCAACGCTTACAGCTTTATTTGCAGAAGAGTTTGAACATTTTTCAAAGCCCTTGAACGAAGGCGATGAAATTATATTAAAAGGTAGTTTTTGCACTTGGAACGGGTTTCCGCCAAACATCAGATTTATAACCGCTGAAAACAAATTGATTGGCATAGGCAAAGATGAGGATTACCACAACAAAAAGGTTGAGGAAATACTTGCGGTGCAACGAAAATCGAATGTTTTGTATGAAACAGAAGTTACTTTACAATATATTGGTGAAGTTTTTTATTATGATAAACCGTTAATGTGTTTTGCTGTGATTAAAATAAAAATCTCAGAATGACAAAGAAAAGGAGAGATAAAAATGAATTTTTCTAAAAAGACGTTTGTGATTGTTATTTTCTCAATGCTGGTTTCGGCGAACCTGAGTGCGTATGAGCGTTGGGAATGCTACATCGTCAGGAAAATGCTGATTTTTCCGAGTCGGATTTTTCTGAGGTTGAAAAAGCAAACATCGCGCTGATTAAGGAGATGGAAAAATAATTCCTGTAACAGGAGGAAAAAAAATGCCACACGTAGAGATAAAATGCTTTTCGGGGCGCACAGACGAGCAGAAACGTTTATGCGCTCAAAGAATATCAGAGGTAATCGCGGAGACTTTGGGCTGCAAAACAACCTCTGTTTCTGTCGCCATCAAGGACGTTGCCGAAAGCGACTGGAAATCCCAAGTTTGGGACAAATGCATAGTTCCAGATGAAGAGTTTCTGTACAAAAAGCCAGAATATACTTGCGATTGAAAATTAAAAACTGTACATGGAAAGAAAACGCTTGTTGATACCAATAAAATTCTGAAAGATAGTGCGGCAGATTCCCGCTTATAGTAAAAAAGCCCGCCTCGTGTTATAATTTTTTTATGGACTTTTAGGCTGGAAGTGCGGAATCTAGGGGAGTAAAATGACAGTTCAAGAAATAATCAAAAAAGCAGACAGCGAGATGTATCGTGCAAATTTAAATGAAAATTCCTCAGCAGAAGAAATCGAAAAAGAAAAGCAAAAGATTTATGACAAGGGCGGTCTTATGAGCTTTTCTCTGAACACAGATTTTATTCACAAGGATGAAGAAATTGAAAAAGACCGCCGTCGCTGTGAAAAAATTGATGACCGCTCTAAAGCTTGGCTTGTTTATCTGATTGTTGCAAGTGCCTTTATGGGGCTTGAGCTTTATAAGTTTATCAGCGTATTAATCAGCTTTATCATCTGGAGAGAATAGTTTATGAAGTTTGGAATAAAAAAACTGTTTACAAAGGAAAGAACATTCTTTATTCGGCTTGATAAAAATTACAAAGGAAGTGAGGAGAATACTTTTTTACCTCGTATAGATTTTGTCAAAAATGAGCTTACTGGCAGTTATAATCCCCAGATTGAGATTTTTGATTCTATTTTTCGGGCAACATTTCAGCTTGAAATAGATGGCAATCGTCACGAAGAAAAAAAAGTTGATATTGCTCAAATTAATGGCGAAGAGCTTAAAGCCTTTATTGAAAAACTGAACGCGACATACAAAAAAGATTTCAGAATCAAATATCACCTCAGAAATAAGGAAACTTTCTGGTCTAAAGGTTTCTTGTCCGATTTGCCCGAAGTATTCAAAATTATCCGACAGGATTATTTTTGTATTCACGGTGGTGTGAACATAATTCAGATTTTGATTATGATTGGAATCTGGATTTTAATCGTCTGGATGGACGGTCAGGTTCCGTATTAAAAAAGGTATGAAAAATGAAAAAAAGTATTTTTATCGCATTGATTCTGCTCATACAAAACGCAACGTGTATTTTTGCAAACGTCCCTGACATGGAATTTTTCTTGCCGACCGAATATCAGCTTATAAGCGAGCTGGACGAAAAAGACGCGCAGAGCTTTGTTAAAGACAAAAAAGATTTCATCGAAAAATGCGAGTTTCTAAATTTGCAGGTTCTTGACGGCAGGGAATTTCCTGAGCAAAAAGTCCTTTATGACAGAATGCGTGTTTTTTCCGAGAGCGTGAACGGCGAAAAATACCTTTGGGTTTTACTTCCTGTTACAAGAAATGAATACGACGCGGCACTGCAAAAAAACTACGACTGGATTCCAAAATATCAATATCTCCTTGCATTGTTCAGGGAGAAGAATAGCAAAGACGAGCTTCTTTTTATTATGCCAACATATCATTTTAGCTCAGATTTCTACACGGTGAACACTTTCCAGATTGTGAAGGGCAAGGACAGAAACAAGGGCATTATCCATTACCAAAACATGCTCGGATATGATGATTTGGGCAACCACCGCATTTCGTACAGAGAGACAAAAGGTCAGGCTTGCGGCACGGTTGGGGCTCTTTATTTTCTTTTAGATGATGATTCTCGGAGTGTTGAATTTAATAAAGACACAGATTTTGGCTTCTTCCCAAATAACTGGAATACTGTCTTTTTCATTGCCAGCAATTTTCTTTGGGAGCTGAAGAAGCCCCTCAAATACGGCTTGCAGAATGCGTTCGACCATAATCCTGCGACCAGCTACGTTGAAAACACGGACACCGATTTGATGCGTATCGAGATTTTTGCCAGAATTGGATATATTTCCAATGTAAAGCCTTTTGAGAAAATGGCAATCATCAACGGTTATGCCGCAAACAAGAACCTTTATAAAGCTAACAATTCCGTAAAAGAAATCAGCACTTATTCCGTCACTTTTTTGATTGAGACAGATTTTGAAATTTCTGAGGAGTGGAAAAAAACAAAAAGCTTGCTGTGCGAGTCCGACAACATGAATTATCAGGTGTTCGATTTTTCGGAGCCGTTTTATTCAGTAACAGTCGATTCATTTTACAAAGGCACGAAATACAACGATACTTGCCTTGCCGAGCTGAATTTGTTCTGCAACGGCGAATGGCTTTTTGGTGATATAGAGGAAAAATAAATGAAATTGCAAAAAAGAATTTTAATTTTTAGCATTGCATTTTTTTCACTAACAGCGGCGTTTGCGGACAAATCCCGATTTTACCAAGACGGCAAGGTCATCGACACGATGTATGTTGATTCGGCGGAAGGCTTGCGCGTTCGGGACAAGCCGTCTCTTAAATCAAATCGGCTTTGCGCTCTCACGCACAGGCTCCCACTCAAAGTCGTGGCAATCGGGCGGGAAGAAACGATAGACGGAATCACGGCTCCGTGGGTGGAGATTCTGATTCCGCGTTACGAGTGGAAAAGCGAAAAGCCTGAATACGGTTGGGTTTTCGGTGGGTATCTTTCTGAGAATATGCCAAAGTTCATTGCCCCAAAAAATGCGGAAGAACTAAGCGATTATTTGACACGGCTTTTGTTCCTTATTGAGTTTGAAGAAAATCCCGAATCTATGTATGCAGTTCGTATGCTCACAGATGGAACTTATGACGGAGGACTCTTGAATGGTGCCCGACCAACGGAAGGAACATGGAAAGCATTGGGAAAAAACACATTTTTGCTTTCTAAAGTTTATGACAATGGATTTGATTCAAATGAAAAAGTCACGGTGACAGTCAAAATTGAAGGACTATACACCTATTTCTCTCATGTCGGACCGAAATTTAAGCGGATTTTTCCAAGTGAGCATATAAGTTTGGAGCTTTGTGACGACAATATGAACTCCGCAATGCTTTATGAAACGAATTACAAGAATCAGACTTACTTACAATATCTTGCTGATTGCAATAAAGTGGATTCCGAAAGAGTTACGATATCGATTTGTGCAGGCGTTTCCGCCAAAGGCACTAAATACGAGCAGCAGTACCGCACTTACTGGGAGCCAATCATGGCGGAGCACCAGCAGAAAGCCGACAAGATGAAATAAAGCAAAAAGAGGAGAGAAAATGAGAAAAAGCATTTCTATCAAGAAGTTTTGTATTTTGGCAATCTTACTTTTGGAAAGCACACTTTGCGTTTTTGCAGACGAATACTTCAAATGCAGAAAAGAAACTTATGTTTATGACTATCCTAACGGCGGAATTTTTTCTGACGGAACTTCTTCTGATGAGTTTTACTTCATAAATAATTTTATGATTTATCCGCACGATTTTATGAAAAGAAAATACCTTTTGTTTTACAAAAGTGAAGAAACCGACTTTTATGTTAATTTTGGTATTTTTCCTGCTTATTTGGGCAACGGGCATTTTTCAGAAATCGTATACGGAGTTGGCGACCCGCCAAGAGCAAAAGATAAGCATTTTGAAGAAATCAAATACAGCAAAACTGATTTTTACAAAATTCTTGCTGATGAATTTTACAGATGTTATCTGCAAAAAGAATTGTTTAACTCTGATTTTGACTGTTTGGAATATTTTATCGATATCTTAAAAATCTTTTCAAACGAAGATTTGAGAATTTTGCGGAACACGATTTATGCAAAATACGGCTTTTCGTTTAAATCAAAAGATTTGAAAGGAATATTTTTAAAACTGGATTGGTATGCACCAAAAGAAAATCAAGAAAATTTTGAAGATAAATTCAGCCGACTTGATTCAAGTTTGCTCGAAGTCATAAAACTTGCAGAAAAATAGCAAAAAGGAGAGAAAAATGAGAAAAATTATTTGTGTTTTATTCAGCTTCACAGTTTTGGCACTTTCTGTTTTCGCGGACAAATCCCGATTTTACCAAGACGGCAAGGTCATCGATACAATGTATGTGGATTCAGCGGACGGCTTGCGTGTTCGGGACAGGCCTTCGCTCAAATCAAACCGCCTCTGCGGACTCACGCACCGTCTTCCTGTCAAAGTAGTGGCGATTGGGCGAGAAGAAACGATTGACGGCATAACCGCGCCGTGGGTGGAGATTTTGCTTCCGCGATACGAGTGGCATGGATTCGAGCCTGAATACGGCTGGGTGTTTGGCGGGTATTTGACGGCGAAGCGTGGAGCTTTTTCAACGCGTGGCTGGACGGACTGGAACTTCAAGCAGTATCTGTCAAAATGCAAGTGGTGTGAAAGCGACCAGACTGGTCCTCGCTTAATTTATAACTTTGAAGAGAACGGCGAGTTCAAGATGCAGGTTGAGGAGCGCGGTGCAGGTGCGTTCGGAACTTGGCGGACTGATTTCAAAAACAGGTCTGTAAGCACAAGAGCCGCTTTTATGTTTGCAGGTGATGATGATTATACGCCTGAATATGAAACCGTAGTTTACAAGATTGAGAATATTGATGAGTTTTCTTTTTCGGCAAACGGCAAGAACTTCATTCCATATACACAGTGGGGTGTTTTGAACAATGAAAACTATTTTAAAGAGCACGAAAAAGACAGTTCTGGTTTTAACGATTATATCAAAAGTTTTATGTTTGTTTTCTATTCATCCGAAGCTGCTTTTGATTCAGTATACCGAAACGGAGGGGCAAGTCTAAAAGATTCTTGCATTAAGTACGGCGTTTACAATTCCAAGAACGAAGATTATATGAAAGCATATCACGACTACTGGAATCCGATTATGGCGGAGCACCAAAAGAAAGCCGATGCGATGAAGTAAGGGAGATACAGAAGTCTCCTTATGTTCCCTTGCACCCTGATAAATGTTATAATGTGGCATGAAATTTTTAAGTCAGTTCTGGTCTACGATTAAGCCGACGGTTATCCGCTTTCCTGCAAGCTTTTTGCTCAGTGCCTTGTTCGCTATTTTTATCTCTGTATCTTTCTGTAACGAATACAGCGTAGAGGATGAATTTTATTACAGAATATGCCTGAGCTGTGTCTGGGCTTTTGGTTTTTCCGTCTTTGCCCAGCTGGCACTGGAGAAGCTACTTCCCTTAATCATAAAGAAATCTTTCATATTAAACATCGTGCCGCTCATATTTCAGCTTGTCTGCGTCATTCTTGCTTTTTTTCCTGGCTACTATTTTTGCACCGACTATAAAGCCGACCGCTTTTTATTGATTTATTTTGGAACGCTCTCAAGCCTTTTCGTGCTCTGCCTTTACCTGCTTTCGTTCTCGCAGCAAAAAGAAAAAGTGATTCCAAATGTGCTAATGGCACTTGTGATTTCGACTGTGATAGCCCTCTGCATAGGAGCCGGCGGCTCGGTAATCGTTCTTGCTATAGACAAACTGATTTATGAATTTTCAAGAAGTGGCGATGTATATGGAACAATCTGGTGGATTTCCTTTGGCTTTTTCTTTCCATGCACATTTCTCGCTTATGCCACAAAGAAAAACGAGTACATTTCCATTCCAAAGACATTCAAGGTCATCGTCCTGTACACACTTTTCTCGCTCTATTGCATTCTTCTTTTAGTTCTTTACTTTTATCTCATAAAAAGCCTTGTTGAGATGGAACTTCCTTCTGGTAAAATCAATCCCTTTGTTTCTGGGGCGACAGTCCTTTACCTTTTCTTCTATCTTTCACTTGGAAATTACAAAAACAAAGTCACATCATTTTTCTATTCTTACGGCTCAATTTTCCTTCTTGTCCTGATTGCCGTCCAAAGCGTAGCTTTCGGAATCCGAGTTAGCTCATACGGATTTACGAGCACACGAGTCGCAAGCTTTTACTATATTCTATTCAGCCTTGTTTTCTGTGTCCTTCCGCTTGTCAGAAAAGGAAAATACATGCAGAGCGTTTATCCCTTGTTCGCAGCCCTCTGTATTTTGGGAAGCCTTACTCCGCTCAACATATTTGATTTTGCAAACAGAAACCAATACTCAAGAATCATCTCGACGCTCAAAAAATACGATTTGTACAAGGACAATGAGATTATTCCTGCCCCAAGCGAAGACACAATTTCAACTGAAGACAAGAAAAAAATCGTAGATGCCTTCGATATGCTTTGTGATGCAAAAGGAAAAAAGCCTGATTTAATAGATGAAGTTTACTACAAAAGAATGAATTTTAAGGAGAGATTCAAGATAAAATTCGGATTCACATACTATATGCTTTATGGGTTTGGAACTCCTGAGGTTGAAGAGCCCGTCATAACTGAAAACTACGCCTACAATCTTGAAGTGCCTGAAAAAGAGCCTGTGAATATAAGCGGATTTTCAGAGATGTTTTATTTTTATTTAGACGAAAACTACGTCTACGACTACTACGATAGAAAAAATAGAATAGACCCGGATGTCATTGTAAGTTTTGGTAAGAATAAAGAAATCGACATCACACAGGAAGTTTCTCCGCTTTTTTATAAAAGTGACATCGACAACATCGACAAAATTAACAGCACTCAGTCGCTTATAATCAAAAAAGACGGTTTTACGCTCATAATCCGTGAAATGAAACTTAAGAAAAAAATGGAAAATGGTAAAATAAGTTCGGCAAAAGTAATGATAAGGGGCTATGCGTGCAGGTAAAATGAATTCCCGAAAATTAGACTTATTCAAAATATTGCCTCTAATCTGTCTCGCGTTTTTTTGATTGATACAAGCCTTTGCGATGAAAAAATGAGAGATTAAAGAAACTGAAAGGGTTAGCGCAGATTACTTTTTTGAAGCAAGAAACATATATTCACTAATCCGCGAGTTTTTCGCGTTTTATTATTATCTGATAAAATATTGAGAGGGAGCAAAAATGAAAAAGATTATCTTTGTAGCAATGTTTTTGTTGGGCGCGTTTTCTGCGTTCTCGGACGACGGCGGAAGCTGGTATCCAGAGGACTGGACTTACGGAAACATCTACGTCAAAGAGCCGAACGACAAGATTGCGCTTGAAAAAGAGCTGATGATTGTGGAGCAGTCTTCAAAATCAAGCTACGATGAAAAGACCAACACTCGAACAAAACTTCACGGGAGCGAAGTCGAGGCGATTTTTGGCTTTAAGAACACGACGGCTCAAAGCGTGGTCGTTCCGTGTGCGTTCCCTGTCGTCGTTTCAACACAGGTGGCTGTCAAAAAAGACGGCTTTTTGTCGAATTACATTGAAGTGGGAAACGGCTATTCTTCCAAGCTGGAAGTTCTGGAAGTTGCACTGGGCAGAAAGCTCCAGTTTATAGACAATGACTGGGAGGGAGAGGACAGACTCTGGGGAACGACAGACGCAACAAAAAATGATTTGCTTGCTTTAGACAAAAAGCTAAGGACAATCCCAATCGCTGAATATCTTTCGGAATTGAAAAGCTACAAAGCAAAAGAAACGCTCAATCCTTGCCAGATTGTGCAGGACGGCAAGAAAGTCGCCGTGCAGACTGTGGGAATTGAAACAGCAATCGAAAAACACGACGAATACACAGAAGCCCTGGAAGAAAGTTCGTACAGACACGACCAGGCTGAAGTTTACACGATAAAAGTCGTACTGCACTTTTTCCACGAGCTGAACTTCAAACCAGCCTCCTCTTCAACATTGAGCGTAAAATATGCGATAGACGCAGCTAAAGGCGGACGGAGCGACCGACACAGCTTTGTTTACGACATTTCCACGGGCGGTACATGGAAAGGCGATATAAAATCTTTTGTTGTCCTTACAGACAGTTCAATGGACATCAAAAACTCAAAGACAAAGTTCGAGATTACAGACCTCGGCGAGATGTGCAACTGGAAAAGAACATATTTATATTGTGCCGAAAACTACAAGCCTGAAAAAAACGAATATTTTGTCTTTAATTTCAACTCTAATGGTTATGAATGTGATGTGTGGCTCTCAAACAGAGACTGTATGCAGGATTTTGTTTCGGGCGTTCGCGCTTCCTCAGAGCTTTCCGGCTCGTATAAAATTGCGGGCAAAAAAGGCAATGAATGGGCGACACAGAATTCCGGAGAGTGCAACGAAGACAGTAACCTTGAAAACTCAACTTACGAAGCAAAGACTTCTTTTGACGGCAATCTTCTGAACGGCTGGGTTGAGGGAGTCAAAGGCGACGGAATTGGCGAATGGATTGAGTTCACGCTTTCAAAAAACGTTCTCGGACCTTTTGCGACGAACGGGCTTCGGCGTTTTGGCGGCAGCCTTAAGCGAGAGGCAGAAAATGGCTTAGACTGGTACTATTACGATGAAAAATCAGACGAGCCTTACAATGTTTACAAAAACGCAGGCGGAATCAAAAGCACATGGGAGTCTAATAACCGCGTGAAGTCCATGCTTCTTTCGTCTGAGGGCAAAAACATCGCAGAGCTACAATTTGAGGACAAATGCCTTGAAGTTTTGACTTCTCCTGCTGACTGGATTTGGCAGAGCGCGATAAAAAATCCGCAGCTTTTGAAAGCAGGCACATACCGAATGACAATCAACAGCGTCTACAAAGGCAAAAAGTGGGACGACACGGTTTTAGGCGAAGTGTGGTTTGTTCCGATTGAGGACAATGCCGCTAAAGCCATTCTGTCCGACGACTTTTTCAAAAAGCCAATTCTTGAGAAAATCAATCAGTTCTTGAAAAAATAAGTTTTTGGGAAAAAGAAATGTCATGCTGAACTCGTTTCAGCATCTAATCATAGAGATTCTTCGACCACTCATCAGAATGACGGATTTTTGAAAAACGGAGGAGATTATGAAGAAGTTTATTTTTAGCTTATTGCTCGTGTTTTGCTCGCTCGCCGCGTTTGCAAAAGAATACCGCGGAATGTTCGTCAATTCAAAAGAGGGCTTGAATATCCGCGAAGAGCCGAATCTGAAGTCAGCGAAACTTGGCGCGCTCAAATACGGCGAGTTCGTCAAGGTGGCTGGCGAGGGCGAGCTGGTGCGAATCGACGGAATTAGCGCACGGTGGACAAAAATCATCCTAGACCACGACGGAAACGATGCAGCTGACGATTATAACAATTACGGCTGGGTGTTCGGTGGCTATTTACAGGACAAATGCCCGATGAGCGAGAGCGAGATTCTCGATTATCTCAAAAGGCTTAGCAAAACCGAAGAGGATTGGCTTGGCACCGACTATTTTCCAGAAAACCGATACAGAGAATATATGCGCGGAAAGGTCTGGGAATGTCCTGTTTTCAAAAAAGTCCTTCCGAATTATGACTGCAACTATTTTGAGCATGAGACGAACAAAGAAGTCGTTGCTATTCGCGACTGCCTCGTTTATTGGGAGCCTCGGGCAGCAGCGGCTTACGGCGCTCTTCGCTTTGCCAAGGCTGGCACAAAGTTCAAGTTGTGGCGTGTTGATGACTGGGGAATCGACTCGCAGACAAAAACGCTTTTCCCGATTTACGAGACGGACGATCACCTGCTTGTCCGAGGAATCGACGTTACGGGGAGCGACTGCGTCTCACGGGCGAGCGACGGCAAGGGCGGATTTCACTCGCTTGTATATCAGCCAATCCTTGAAGGTATTTCGATTGATGATGTTCACAATAATGTCGAGTCGGCAGATTGCAGCACCACGCACG
>CADCRJ010000097.1 GCA_902803735.1 uncultured Spirochaetaceae bacterium | reverse complement strand
CGCGGGGATGGTGGAATTGGTAGACACGCTAGCTTGAGGTGCTAGTGGCGCAAGCTGTGCCTGTTCAAGTCAGGTTCTCCGCATGAAAAGCTCTTACGAAAGTAAGAGCTTTTTTTATGACTGATATAGTTTTCACTTTGCATTATTGTAATACAAAGTGAAGCCACGTTGCGGCGAGCAAGCTTATGCCGATACTCGTAAAGATACTTGCCGCAACGTCTTGGCTTAAAAAAAGCCTCTAAAGCTCATTGAATAAAACAGCTTTTATTATAATAATCTTTCATAAGCCCCTTGGAATCTGCCTAAAATTATCATAATTCTTGCTGTTTTCGGGCGACTTTCTGCCATGTCATCCTATTTTCTTCTATCTTGTACGTGATTCTTCCTTCCTCATAAAGACCAGTCAGGTAAGAGTGCAGGGTTCCTCCAATAAGAACATATTGCGTTACGCCGAGCGTGATTCCGCTCCTGTCTGCAACTGATTTTAGAAGCTCCTCCCAAGATTTTGGCTTTTTCAGCTCTTCTACAATCATCTCCTCGGTCTCTAGAATCGCAATCATATTAAGCTCGCAAAGTCCCTCAATGTCAGTGACGTAATCACCGTGCCCCGGAACATAGAAATCTGCCTTAATCCGAGATATTTTATCCAGAGTCAACTTTGTCTCGGTCTCGTTCAGAAGATACTGAATCCAGTATTTTTTTATGACATTACGGCCAGATATCGCGTCACCCATGAAAAACACAGTTTTTCCGTCCGTATCTTTAAGAGCAAAGCCAATCTGCTCAAAATCATGCCCTGGAAGCGATATTACTTCAACGCCTATCTCCAAGCCGTCTTCTGTTATGGTGAATCTCTCCTCGCCCCTGAAAACGCGGGTGACCTTACTTGGTTTTGCAAGCAGGTAGCGCGACTGTATCTCGTGTATTGGTGTTCCGCCCCAGAAGAGCGAGTTTCCTATCTTTGGATTTTCTATTATCGCTGCCTCTCCCTTGCTCGCCCATACGGCACATCCTGTCGCATCCTCTAGATACGAGTTTCCGCCGCTGTGGTCCGCATGATAATGCGTATTCATTATGGCTTTGATTTCAGCATTCTGAAATCTTGAGGATACAGCCTCGTGTATCATCTGTCCGTGTGAGTCAATGTTGCCGGAGTCGATTACGTATATGCTTGTCGTGCCATCATCAGCTGGCAGCGCGAGTATCCCTATATTAGTAGGAAGCGTAAGAATATAGATGTGTTCCGTAAGCTTTATAAAACGTTCTTCAATAATATTCATAGAAACTATTATAGGACAAAAATCAGCTGTGGGGGTAGAAAAAAAAGCAGGGAAAAATTATATAAAGCTTTGTTTAATCGTGGTATACTACTATTGATGATATATTTTGTTGGAGCCGGCTCAGGCGCGGCTGATTTAATAACACTTCGAGGCGCGAAGCTTCTTGAAAAAGCTGACGTCGTTATTTGGGCAGGAAGCCTTGTTAATCCGGAGCTTCTTGATTTATGCAAGAAGAATTGTATTATCCTTGACAGTTCCCGTATGACTTTGCAGGAAACTACAGAGGCTCTCGCGAAGGGCGAGTCTGAGGGGAAGCTTTGTGTCAGACTGCATACGGGCGACCCGTCGATTTATGGCGCGATAAGGGAGCAGATGGAGGAGCTTAAAGCAAGGAAAATTGACTATACTGTTGTTCCCGGAGTCTCTTCCTTTTGTGGGGCTGCATCCGCATTGAAGTGCGAGTATACCGTGCCTGAAATTTCTCAGACTGTGATTATAAGCCGCATGGAAGGCAGAACTCCAGTTCCAGACAGGGAGAAAATCAGGCGGCTTGCCGAGCATGGATGCAGCATGGTCTTGTTCCTGAGTTCCGGCATGATACCAGCCCTTGTTGATGAGCTGAAGGCTGGCAGCGTTTATGCTGATTCAACCCCATGCGCAGTGGTTTACAAGGCTACTTGGAAAGATGAGAAGATTGTTCGCGGTACTCTCGGCGACATTGCCCAGAAAGCACTTGAAGCCGGCATAAATAAGACCGCCCTTGTGCTTGTAGGGAATTTTCTTGGCTCTGATTACAATAAAAGCAAGCTGTATGACGCTGCTTTCTCAACGGAATTCAGGACGGCCACAGAGTCCGCGTCTGCTCAGGGCGTTTCTCCCGCTGATTTGGAGAAATCCCCAAAGCTTTGTTTTGAGCGGCTGTTCATCGTCTCGTTTACTGATAAAGGCTCGTCGCTTGCCGCGCGGATTTCCGCTGCGCTTAGCGAGAGCTGCGAGAAAGCCCTTGCTGTTCAGAGCCTTTGCAAAAAGGATGGGGCAGGGGGTCCTCTGAATGAGTTTGTAAGCGAGGCGTTCACAGGCTCCTCTTGCAAGAAGACCCTTGTCGTATTTGTTGGAGCGATGGGAATTGCTGTGCGTTCCGTTGCTCCGTTTGTAACGAGCAAGGTGACAGACCCAGCCGTCGTGTGTATTGATGAGGGCGCAAGGTTCGCGATTCCTCTTTTGTCGGGGCATATTGGCGAGGCGAACCTTGCCGCGACCGTAATCGCGGAAAAAACAGGTGCG
>CADCRJ010000096.1 GCA_902803735.1 uncultured Spirochaetaceae bacterium | reverse complement strand
TTGGAAGAAAAGCCATGCAATTTTTTGATACTCATGCCCATATAGGACTTATTTATGATGATCCTATTGAACAGCTTCGTGTTGTTCAACAAGCAAAGCAAGCCGGTGTAACAAGAATACTTAGTATTAATAACAGTTTGCACGACTTTAAATTAGTATATAATACTCTCAAAGCCTTACCGGGTGTATATCATGCAGTTGGTGTTGCTCCTGCAGAGGTTATGAACCCAGGAAAAAACTGGATTCATACAATCGAAGAGAGCGTAAAACTACCGAACGTTATTGCAATTGGTGAGACAGGTCTGGATTACTACAAGCAATTTGGAGATAAGCGTAGTCAAATAGAACTTTTCATAACGCAGCTGGAGCTTGCTCAAAAATACAAACTACCGGTCGTTATTCACAACAGAAATGCTGGAAAGGATTTGTTTGATATACTTAAAGAACGAATTCCTGATGCTGGTGCAATTCTTCATTGTTATGGTGAGGATGCTCAGTATGCAAAACAATGTTTAAAAGCTGGTCTTAACGTATATTTTTCTTTTGCTGGTAACTTGACGTATCGAAATGCAAGAAACCTGCATGAAACTGTTCTTAATATACCGCATGACAGGATTCTTATTGAGACGGAAAGTCCGTTTATGATTCCTGCGGAATTTAAGAGCAAGAAAAGAACGATGCCGGCTTATTTGCCGTCAACGGCAAGATTCTTGGCGGAGATGCTGGAGCTTCCTGTAGAGGAGGTGAGCCAGCAGCTCTGGATTAACAGCTGTAAAATATTTAATTTGCCTGAATGATGAAGAGTTTATATCATCCTGTAAAAATTGGTTCACTTTCTCTTGATGGCAATCTGTTCCTTGCTCCTGTCGCAGGGTATTCTGACAGGGCTTTCCGCTCGGTATGTGCGGATTATGGGGCAGATTTTGCATATACGGAGATGGTTAGTGCAGAAGCTTTGACAAGAGGCTCGGAAAAAACTGAAGAGATTATGTTGCGAGCTCCTAATGAATCTCATTATGCGGTTCAGATTTTTGGTGGCGTACCTGAGACAATGGCAAATGCCGCACGGCTCGTGCTTGAAAGAACCAGTACAGAGTGTATTGATATAAACGGTGGCTGCCCTGTTCCTAAAATAATAAAATCTGGTGCGGGCAGTACGCTTACAAAAGACCCTGACAAGTTGTACTCAATTGTAAAAGCTGCCGTTGAAGCTTCAAAAAATTATGACGGGAAGCGTATAGACAGGGGCGGAAACGTGGTTCCGTATACTGAATGTGTTCCCGTTACTGTAAAAGTACGCTCTGGCTGGGATGCCGAGCACATAACTTGGAAAGAGACGGCAGAGGCAGCTATTGCGGCAGGAGCTTCTGCAATTACTCTGCATGGGCGAACCAGGGCACAGGGCTATGAGGGTAAGGCAGACTGGGGAATCTTAAAAGAACTTGTCTCGTTTGTAGCTGGAAGAATTCCTGTTTTTGGTAGCGGGGACGCTTTTTCTCCTGAATCTGCAAAGGAAATGCTTGAAACAACTGGCTGTGATGCTGTTATGTTTGCACGTGGAGCGATGGGAAATCCGTTTATTTTCAAGAAAACGCATGATTTCCTAACGACCGGTAGTTATTCAGAAATTCCTGTTGAAAAAAGAATTGCTACGGGATTTGCGGAACTGGAGCTTTTAATACAGGACAAAGGAGATCTTGTAGCTTGTCGGGAGGCTCGTAAACGGTTCTGTGCCTATACAAAAGGAATTGAGGGTAGCGCGCAGCTTCGAAAGCAAATTGTCATGGCAAATTCTGTAGAGGAATACAAAAAGATTTTTTCACAATACTAAAACTTTCAGTAGTTGTAAAAATACGAAACTTGACATAAAATTAGAATATGGGACTTTTTCATGTTTTAAAAGATGTTTTTGAATCTATTTTTATGAGTTCCTCTCCGGAAGTGCGTAAGAAGTTGGAGCTTCGCAGGATTGAGAATGAGCTGAGAGCTTTTCAGCCGTCTATTTATAAGAACGAGCAGTTGCTCCCTAATTTTGCAGAGATTTTCCGTTTGCTTTATGAGAACACAAAGCCAATCGAAAATATCCTTAGTGAGACCATCTGTACGGAAGACCTTCGCGCTAACGGGCGTTATGAGTATCAGCTTATGCTTACTGGTTTTAGCAGCGAGATGCAGCAGAAACTGGAGCAGCTCAATTATACAAACCGCAAGAATGAGGTTGTTGAGTCAGAGAAGTCTTTGAACAAGGTTTTGGAAGCTCAGCGACGTGCTTTTGAGGTTGTGCTCCGTCAGCTTGGTGCTCAGGAATTCAAATTCATAGATGAGTCTATGGCTCGCTTGCAGCAGCTTTCTGATATTTGTCGCTTTAACTATATAAACATTATCCATGCCTTTGACCCTAATTTTGACGGCTTTTCGTCTGTGTCACTCGGTTCTGGGACAAAGCCTGTAATGCCTGCTGTTGTAAGTGCTTATATTCAGGATTTGTATTATCTTACTGCAAATTTCAAGATTGACACATCCGTTGCTCGTGCTGTTGTCGCTCTTTATGAGCTTCAGAGGGGAACGGAACCTACTCAGAAAGAAAAAGATAGCATAATGGCTAATCTTCGTAAAATCAGCTCGATTCTTACAAAGATGCTTACGCCTGAGATTCTCAAAAAGATTGTTTGTCTGGCAAAAAAAGATGCTTCCTTTACTCCGCAGACAGCCTCTTATACTGCAAGTGCGGTCAAGCGCTTTACAGAATTCATTCAGGGACGTTTTGACTCTGATGAGAACAGGATTAAGAACGAGATTAAGGATTACACGATTTCGTTTGAACTTAAAGAGCTGTTCGGGGATACTCCTTTGCAGGAATTTGTTGGCTATAATGCTGCTACAAATGACCTCTTGCGTCAGAATACGCCTTATTCGTTTATGTGGATAACACCACTGCAAACCTTAAAAAGCTTTCTCTCGCTTTATTTTTCTGAGCAAGTAAAGGTTTTGTTGAACAATATCGTTATTGAAGGTTTTTTCAATAACTCCAATTATAAGAGTGAATTCTCTTCAAGCGTTTATACGTGCAGCGAGATGGCTGACAGAATTGCTGCTTTTGAGAAAACTTTTGAGCACGGTGGCGAGAATGACGAGGCTAACATAGTCGGCTTGGTAAATGACTGCCGCAGGGATTCTGATTTCTTGAAACTTCTTGGAGCCTCTGTTGATAAAATAAATACTCAGGCGCATAAGATTGTACAGGAGGAGTCTTCAAATCTGTTCTCTCTGTACAAACAAATTGGCGAACTCATTGTGGACTCTAAAAAGTCGAAGTCAGAGATGATTTCAAATATAAAAGTTCTTATGTCGTCTACCAGAAATAGAGATGGCTCAGGAATACTTGAGCAGCAGCGCGGTGCTTGGAAGACATTCCTGAAAATTATGAAGAACTATGCTATAATTGGAGAGCTTGATGATAAACACGAGTGAAAAAGATGCACTCATAAATCAGTATGAAAAGCGGATTTATGACCTTAGACAGCTTCTTGAAATTTCTCGTTCTCTTTGTTCAACTCTTGAATTTACAAAACTGATACAATCTATCCTTTACACTTGTATGGGACAATTCAGGGTTTTGGGAGCTGGAATCTTCGTCTTAAATTCCTTTGACGCGGATTCATTTCAGCTTGATTCCAATTATAGCGGTATAGACATAAACCCCAATTTTATTTACAAAATATTGCTCACAGACCCACTGGTGACAGCCTTTGAAAAGGATGAATGCACCTACACGTTTGAGGAGCTTAAAGAACTTGTTCCTACCTCAGCATATTTTGATATGCTTGCAACATTGAATCCTTCTCTTATAGTCCCGATGGTTCAAAAAGGGCATCTAGAGGGAATCCTTGTTTTGAGCGAGAGGATTTCTGTCGAGGACAGCAATTTCTACAGCGATGACGAGAAGGAGCAGATTGGCATTATTGCTTCTCTTGCGGCAATAGCCATAAACAATGCTGTATTGGTGGAACGCTCATCTACAGATATGATGACGCATCTGCGACTCAAATATTACTTTTTCAATGTTCTGTCAGAAAAACTTGATATTGCGTTGCAGAATGCTGGCTCGCTTGCCGTAGTGATGTTTGACATAGATTTTTTCAAGCGGTTCAATGATACCTATGGTCATGCCTGTGGTGATTATGTGCTGCAAACCGTTGCAAAAATAATACGCTCGGCAATACGCAGCTCTGATATGGCGGCAAGATACGGTGGCGAGGAATTCTGTGTTTTGCTTAACAATACTTGTCAGCATGACGCTATGACTGTTGCAGAGCGAATTCGCAGCAAAATTGAGCAGTTCGATTTTTGCTACGAGAATCAGCATGTTCAGGTTACGATTTCTATAGGCGTTTCGGAATTCGATATTGAAAAAAATCCTGTCACATCGCCTAAGCTCCTTGTTGACCAAGCTGACCAAGCGTTATACGTTTCTAAACGTAATGGGCGGAATCGCGTTACTTTTGCGGATTCCAAAATGATTTCTGAAATAAAATTAATGGACAAATGACAATTCTTTCAAAATTACGCACTCCTTTCCGATATTCTTACAGTAATGCTGTTCTTTTGCTGATTGTGGCAAATGCAGCCGTGTATTTGTTGTTTAAGTTTTTTCCGTATTACAAGGATTTCTTTGGCTTGAGTTTTTTCGGTGTCATGCATAAGAAAATGTATTGGCAGCCGTTTACGTATATGTTTATTCATGCAGATTTTATGCATTTGCTGTTCAATATGCTTGGTCTGCTTTTTTTTGGCGTTTCTGTAGAAAGGTCCCTTGGAACAAAAGAATTTTTGTTGCTTTATTTCTTTGTCGGTGTTTTTTCGGGACTTTTTTCTGTGGGAATTTATTATGTCTCTGCGTTGTGGCAAATTCATAACGGTTTTTATCCGACGATGCTGCTAGTAAATCTTATTGGTGCGAGCGGTGCGATTTATGGAATTTTGTTTTCTTTTGCTGTAATTTTTCCGCGGGCAAGGATTTTTATATATGGAATAATTCCTGTTCCTGCGCCTCTGCTTGTAGCAGGATATGCTTTGATAGAGGTTGTAAGTAATTTCTTAGGAAATTCCAATGTCGCGCACATGACCCATTTAGCAGGTTTTGGGTTTGCATGGGTTTATTTTGCTGTAAGAATGGGGGTAAATCCTATAAAAGTATGGCGAAACACTTTTTACGATTAATTTTTTTTATATCGGCTTCTTTGCTGCTTGCACAGGAAGTTTCTCAGGAGCGGCTTGTGCGTTTTGCTCTCTGGGCACAACAAGATGCGTATCCTGGCTACTTTGATGGCGATGCTACGGATGAGGAGCAGGCGAAAAACAAATCTGATGCGGATGACAGCATTAATTCTGTGCCAATCAGAAAAATAAAGGAGCTTGCCCCATATATCGTGCAAGGCATGGTCTATGGCTGGAAGTTTGATTACACTCCCTCTGACAAGGCAAGAAAGGTTCCTGAGTTTTTTGATGTGACAGAAGTAACTCCGATGCCAAGCCAGGACTTAGCAAGGATTTCTTTTGCAAAGCCTTGGTATCAAGAAGAGAAGCTTTGGGCATGGGTTGAGTATGCACGTACTCCCGAACAGATTTATATTTTTAAGTCTTGGCATGCAATTTTGTATCCAAGGATTAAAGGTGTAGGCTACGCACGGCTTTCTGAAGGATTTGACGGAATCCGCAAGGCTTGTGAGGAGGCTCTTAAAAATGCTGTTCGAGAATATGAGCGTACGAGAATTAAAACAAAACCCAAGCAGATAGAGGGAACGGCCCTTATTATCAAGCCTCCTCAGATTGGTATTGATGCAGGGCGTTATAAAGTTACGCTTGATTTTTTTATGCAATCGGATAGAATAATAGAATACAAAACTTTTTAAGGTAATTTTATAAAAGTTTGTAACTTACAATATTGAAGTTGATTTACAAAGTATAATTGATTTCTTGATTTCCTGGAGGATAATTATGAAGAAATTTTTTAGCATAATGGTTGCTTCTTTCTGCTTGCTTGGTGCTGCATTTGCAGAAGATGTAGGTGATTTGTTCAAAGGTCCGGAGAACAAAACAACTATAACAATCGTGCCTGAAGATCAGCATGCTCCTAGCAAAGGCTTGGCAAAGGTTCAGATTGATTATACTCCGTATACTGATGAAGCTGTCATTTACTTTACAATAATGGCTGTTTCTTATGATCAGGGTGAGGCTATGAATACAGTTCTCGAGTGTCTCCATGATTTTCAGGAACAGAATCAGTATTATAGCTACAAATATTTGAGAAAAGATTCTGTAAAATATTTCAAAGATGATAAGGGCATTAAATGGGCTCGCTATGAGTCTCATGTAAAATTTGCTCGCTAAGCTGTTTAGAAAAAAGACAGCGACTGCTTTTGAGCCGGCTTCTGGTGCAGGAGCTGGCTCAAAAAATTTGTGCACAGTTCAAAATTGCTATGGAGTTACATAAAAAATGGATGTCAAAAACATTATCAAAAATCTTCACCCGCTAGAAATAAAGGTGTTGCTTAATTACAGCCAGAATGACGAGCTTACTTCTGAGAAACTTCAAAAAGAGTTGGATTACAAAGAAGGTCATGCAAATCAGGCTTTTTCATGGCTTGGAGGTAAAGAGCTTGTCGCTGTTGTAAAGCGTACTCCTCATACGTTCTATGAGATTACGGATTTGGGACGTAAGTATGCTAAAGATGGAACTCCTGATGAACGTATTATTTCTTTTGTAAAAGCTAATGGTGCTAAGACTTTACCAGAAATTGCGGCTGGTGCAGGAATTGAGCAGAAAGATGTTGGTAGTGCTTTTGGTCAGCTTTCAAAGGACGGCGTTCTTAAGATGAACGCTGAGAAAAAGGCTGAGTATACTGGCGTTGAGCTTCCTGCAAGAATCAGTCTTGCAAAGGCTTTGTTCGATAGGGCTGCTGCTTCTGATAACGGTTTGCTTGACAACGCTGCACTTTCTGCTGACGAGCAGAAAGTAATCGCTACTTCTGCAAAAAAACGTGGTGCGGCAGATTCTCCATTCAAAATTATTGAAAGAGAAACTGTTGTTTATAAATTGACCGAGAATTCCGCTGCTGTTGCAGAAGGTCTCAAGAATGCTGGTATTACTGGTAACGAGATTGGCGAGCTTTCTACTAAGATGCTTGCAAGCGGCGAGTGGAAGAACTCTGTATTCCGTGGATACAATATTTCTATTCCTCCTGCTCGTATGATTCCAGGTCGAACAAATCCTTATGTGCAGTTCTTGGAGCATGTAAAAGACAAGCTTTGTTCTTTGGGATTCCAGGAATATGACGGTCCGCTTGTTGAGACCGAGTTCTGGAACGGAGATGCTTTGTTTATGCCTCAGTTCCATGCTGCACGTGATATTCATGATGTATACCGTATAAAGAATCCTACTCATGCAAAGATGATAGAGGAGCCTTGGCTTTCTAATGTAGCTGAAGCTCACAAGAATGGCGGAAAAACTGGTAGCCGCGGTTGGAACTACGACTTTGACCATGAATTTACACGCCGCTTGGTTTTGCGTTCGCAGGGAACTGTTTTGTCTGCTCATCAGTTGCATTCAGCAGAGATTCCTGGTAAATACTTTGGTATTGCAAGATGTTTCCGTTACGACAAGGTTGATGCAACACATCTTAGCGACTTTTATCAGACAGAGGGTATCGTTCTTGGTGATGACGTAAATTTGCGCACTTTGCTTGGATTCTTGGAAATGTTCGCAAAAGAAATTGCAGGTGCGACAGAGGTTAAATACGTTCCAGGATACTTCCCGTTCACGGAGCCATCTGTAGAAGTTCATATCAAGCACCCGGTTCTTGGCTGGTTTGAGCTTGGTGGAGCCGGAATATTCAGGCCAGAGGTTACAAAATCAATGGGCGTTGATGTTCCAGTTCTTGCATGGGGTATGGGAATTGACCGCATGGCTTTGATGGCTCTTGGTCTTAATGACCTTCGTGAATTGTTCTGTGAGAATATTGAAGAAGTTCGCTTAAGAAAAGCTAAGTTCTAAATAAAAAAGGCTGCCGACTGGCAGCCTTTTTTATTGATGTTTAGAAATTGTTAAAATCAATTTTTTGGGAATCTGATTCTTCGCTTTTTACATCGTTTTTGACAATTTCTTGTGTGTCTGTTTTTTGCGGGTCAGACTTTTCTTTTGCAGGAAAAATCTTATTGAAAAAGCCTTTTTGGGGCTTGTTATTTTGTTCTGCATCTTTTTTTTCGGCTTGTTCAGGCTTTACCGTTTTTGTAGAGGATTTCTCAGTTACAGCTTGTTTTTTGTCTGCTTTTTTGCCCTTGTGAGTCAAAGAGAAGGGTAATGTTACGATTGCACCGAGCAAAAAAGCCGTTAGTGCTGTCATAAATGCAGGAACGTTATGGAATGTATGAAAAACAAGATTGACGTCGCATCTGTTTGCTTCTCCAAGGTTAAAACCACAGAAAACCGTGATTATAGTGAGAAAAATAATCAATAAAACGAATCTTATGTTCATAATTCCTCCGTTCGATTATGAATGCTAAACTAACTCACCTTTAAATGTGTTTCCATTAAGGGATGTAAGTTTTACGTTTACAAATGTTCCGATTTTTGCATCCTTTGCAGAGAATGCGACTCGCTCATCTCGTGTTGTTTTGCCGAGAACTTCTTCCTTGTTGTCTCTGGTCGTGCGGTCAACAAGGACTTTTACAGTTTCTCCAATATGACGGGACATTTCTTTTTGTGTTATTTTGAGCTGTAAGTCTATTATCCTCTGTAAACGCTCTTTTTTCAAATTTAAAGGAATCTGGTTTGACATACTTGCTGCGGGAGTTCCCTCTCGCGGATTAAAATAGTACATAAAGGCACTTTCAAACTGAACTTTTTCCATTAAATCCAAGACTTCACCAACGTCCTCGTCTGTCTCGCCTGGAAAGCCAAGCATTATGTCAGTTGTCATTGAGACTTCAGGAATCTTATCCCTAATTCTTTGAACAAGAGCAAGATAATCTTCTTTTGTATAATGACGGTTCATGGCTTTGAGGATTTTATTGCTTCCGTGCTGAACCGCAAGATGTATATGTTTGCAGAGAACATCATTTTTTGCTATGACATCAATCAAATCATTGCTCAAATCTTTTGGATGGCTTGAATCAAAGCGAACCCATTCTATTGTTGATTCTGTTTTTTTGAGATGGTCTGCAATGATTTGCAAAAGCTCTGGGAAGTCCACGATTTTATCTGAGCTGTCGTCTTTTGAAAGTTTTCCATGGTAACTGTTCACGTTTTGACCAAGTAACATTATCTCGCGTACGGAACGTTTTTTTAATTCATCAAGCTCTTTGAGGATTTCGTCTACTGGGCGGCTTATTTCTCTTCCGCGCAAATAAGGAACGATACAATACGTACAGAAATTGTTGCAGCCGTTCATAATAGGAACGAATGTGGAGAAAGCCCCTACTTCTGCGCTTATAGGGCTGAAAGTGTAAACAGGGTCTTCTTTGAGTATTCCGTCCTGAATGTTGCTGCTTTTTGCTTTGTGTTCAACACCGAACTCTGTTTCAATGTCATCGATAAGCTCGTCCAAATGCTGCTTTGCGTAGGTTCCAATTATATAGTCAACAACTGGATAGTTGCGTTTTAGGCTTTTCATAAGGCGTTCTGCCATGCATCCCATTACTGCGACTTTCATCGGTTTTGGACCGTCTTTTACGTAGTCTGCGGCAATTTCCAGCGAACGGTACTTTGCGTCTGGTTTGCGGGCACGCACGGCTTTTAATCCTGCGTAATAGCCGAGTCGCCCGAATATGCGGTTTTCTGCTGTTGCTCGTACTGAGCAAGTGTTTATAATGGCAAGGTCTGCAATCTCTGCGTTTTCTGCCCTCTGCCAACCTCTTGATAAAAATGTTTGTTCAGCGGCTGCACTTTCTGCAATGTTCATTTGACAGCCATAAGTTTCAAAAAAATATGTCATGTATTAATCCGTAATAAAACTGTTTTTTCGTCCTTATAGTATCTGAAAAAGGCTTAGTTTTCAATAAAGCTGCTCAAAAACTACGGTTTACTCGTGAGCACAGTTTTTGAGCAGTCGCTATGAGTTAACCGCGTACAAAAATATTCTTGACTTTTCTTTTGAATTGGTTGCCTCTGTCGAATTCGTTCTTGAACATTCCAAAAGATGTGGCGCCTGGACTGAATACAACAATTTTTTGCTGTTTGGCAGATTTTGCGGAGTTATCAGATTCTTTTGAGGACAAATCCTGTTTTAGCGTTGTTAACAGTTCGTCAAGATTTTTATAAATGCCGTTAACCTGAATATTCTGTTCCTTGAATAGAGGAATGAGCTTGTCTGTGGCGGTTCCTTCAAGCATATAGATTGCTTCTGGCTTTATGGAAGACGGATTAGACAAAG
Source organism: uncultured Spirochaetaceae bacterium (assembly GCA_902803735.1). GTDB lineage: Bacteria > Spirochaetota > Spirochaetia > Treponematales > Treponemataceae > Treponema_D. The sequence goes on along the minus strand of CADCRJ010000096.1, from coordinate 20,339 downwards.
TTTCTGCAAGAGGGGATAAATCAAGTCCCTTGTCTGTTCCTCCTGTGATGAACACAACTGGATGCCCGAAAGACTGGCTTGCCAATGCGGCTGCCTCAGGAACGGTTGCTGCCGAGTCATTGTAGAACTTGTATCCGTTCCATTCATGGAAGTATTCGAGACGGTGTTCGACACCTTTCCAGCTTGCGAGTATGGAGATGATTCTTTTTGTGTCTACGCCCATTATTTTGAGCACGAGGGCTGCGTTCAGGACATTTGTCCTAATATGGGTTCCTGGTACAATCAAGTCTTTGAGGATTGTCTCTTCTTCGCCGTCAAGTCGTACTTTGCCTTTGTTGTTCCTATCAATCCAAACGCCTTCGACATTTTTTGGCAAAGGCTTTCTGGAATAACGTAAAACACGTCCTTTTGTTTCCCTTGCAAAAATGTTGCCCCAGTTTTCTATGAGCGTTCCTCCGTCTGCTGCCGCATCATCATCAAAATCAAGGATTGTATAGTCTTTTTTTGTCTGTCCTGCATAAATAAGTTTTTTGTCGTTTACGTAGGCAATCATTGAGTGATAGAAATTCTGGTGGTCAGGGATTATTTTTGTAATCACGGAAATATGCGGGTTAAGGGCTTGTCTGCCTCTTAGGTCTGCAAGCTGCCAGCTTGAAAGCTCCAGTACTACAGGTGTTGTCTTGTCTGTCTCGTCAAGGAATGTAAGAGGGCTTACGGTTATGTTTCCGCCCAAAAAAGCTGTGAAACCAGCTTTTGTAAGCCCATAGTGAATTGCGCTTACTGTTGAAGATTTTCCTTTGCTGCCTGTTACTGCGATTATAGGTGCCTTTGAAAAATGCAGAAAAAGGGATATGTCTGTCTCTATTGCTTTTGCAACGGCTAGAAACTGGTTTCCATCGTATTTTACGCCTGGATTTTTGATAACACAGTCGGCTTCTGAAAAATCTTCGAGCCTGTGTTCTCCAAGCCTGTATGTGAGCCTAGATGTGTCAAGCGAGCTGTCCGCTGCGATAGAATCGATTGTAGGCTTTAAGTCTTCTGCTGATTTCATGTCTGTTGCAAGAACATAAGCTCCATGTTTTAGTAAAAAGCGGACTGTAGCTTCGCCGCCGCCGTTGAGACCTAGTCCCATAACGGTGATATGTTTGTCTTTTATGTCTTCAAGTGAATTGAATACACATCCTGCTGGATATGTATGTGGTACTGGTGGTTTTGGTTCTGCGTTTTGCATAGGAATTCCTCTGTTCCAGTATATACTCTTTTTTGAGACTAGTCACGATTAAACCTACTGCAAACGCATTATGTAATTTTTTAGTCTGAATTACGCAAAACGTGTGAGAAAATAGCGGTCATTATGACATTCGGATTTCTCACACGTCTAATGCGTTAATCTTGATTAGCGAGATGTCTGAAGATTTCTGGTTGCTTTGAACCGAGCCTTTGCCTCGTCCATAAGGAGGTTTGTAAGCTCTGTAAAATTAAGTCCGAAAGCCTCGCACATCTTAGGGAACATACTGATTTGAGTGAATCCTGGTAATGTGTTGATTTCGTTCAAGTACAAAGTGTCCGTGTCCTTGTCAATGAAAAAGTCAACTCGTGAGAGACCGCTCAAATCAAGTGCTGAATATGCTTTTACCGCAAGCGAGCGTACTTCTTCAAGCCTTTGCTCTGGCAATTTTGCAGGAATAAGAAGTTCTGCTCCGTCTGGGTCATTGTATTTTGCATCGTAGTCATAGAAATCGTGTTTTGGAGCGATTTCGCCAGGACCGTAAGCTTTTACTTTCTCGCAGTCAAACTCTCCGTTGTATGTCGTAGGGTTTCCTGTTACAGAACACTCTATTTCTCGTGCGTTTACGGCTTTTTCGATGAGAATCTTGTCGTCCCAAAGGAAGGCTTCTGTGATAGCTCCGTTGAGGTGCTGCAAATCCTTTGCGAGAGAAGCTCCATCGCTTGAACCTGCCGAGCAAGGTTTTACGAACAGCGGAAAACCGAGTTCCCGCTGTGCTTTTTCAAGCATCTCATCATAGTGCTTCCAGTCGGCAAGGTCGCTGCGTCTTAAGCAAATGCCTGGCACTACTGGAATTCCTGCCTGTTCAAGCAAAGATTTCGTTTTTTCTTTGTCCATTGTGATTCCAGAGGCTGTAACTCCGCAACCGACGTAAGGAACGTCAACCATTTCTAGAAGTCCTTGCAGCGTTCCATCCTCGCCGAACGTTCCGTGCACTACAGGGAATACTACATCCGTAGGGATGTAGCCTTTTTCTGTCTTGAATGCTTTTTCTTTGCCGCCCGCAGGAACAGCAAGCACTTGGTTCTCGTCAGATTCCTTTATTGTGAGGGCTGCTTTTGTGTCCTGCCTGATGCGAGTCAGCTCTTCTGCTGGTTGCTTGTACCAGCGACCGTCCTTTGTAATGCCTATAAGCGTTACATTATGCTGTTTGTCCATATTGCGGGCTATTGCTGCGGCAGATATAAGCGAAATCTCGTGTTCGCCAGATTTTCCGCCATAGATAATCGTTACGTTCATATATTTCTCCCATTAAAAGTTGTGTTTGGTTTAAAAGCCAAGCTCTGAAAGGGCTTTTTCAGCTTCTTTTATTTCGTCATAAGGCATGACATGGTCTTTGTAAATAATGCTGTTCTCGTGGGATTTTCCTAGAAGAAGCACTATGTCATCTTTTTTTGCCATTTTTAATGCTTGGCGGATTGCCTCTGGACGCTCATGCGTGATGAACAGGTTTTCGCCCATTTTCATGCCAGCTTTTTCTGCTCCCACGGCAATCTGTTTCAAAAGCTCCACAGGGTCTTCTCCTCGTGGGTCTTCGTCTGTAAGAATCACAACATCGCAGAAATGGGCTGCGACTTGTCCCTGCAACGGGCGTTTCTCGGTGTCTCGTTCTCCGCCAGAGCCAAAGAGCGCAATCATGCGTCCTGCGCAGCGGTGACGAATTGGAGGAAAAATCGTCTCAAAGCTTGACGGTGTGTGTGCGTAATCAACAATCACCTCAAATGGCTGTCCTTTGTCTATTACAGTCATACGACCTTTTACAGGAACAAGTTTTGATGCAAGTTCTGCAACGGTGTCGAGTGATGTTCCTGTAAGGCGTGAGACCGCGCTCATGGCAGCCATCACGTTGTATGTGTTGAATGCTCCTGGAAGCGAAGTTTTTACGTGAATCACCTTTCTTGGCAACGGCTTAGCGTTTGTGTCTATGACGTTTGGTTCAGATAGGTCAAATGTCATGCCGTATCTTGCGCTCGCGATGTTACGGGCGAGAAGTACTGGAAGCTGATCAGGAATCGGTGGCAACGGTTTTGCTGCTGTTCCGTTCTCTGCTGCCGACTTTCCAGCTTTTCCCTCTGTTGTAAAGCCAATTACAGGCTGTTTTGTGGCGTTTATAAAGTATTTTGCGGACTCATCTTCCAAGTTTACGATGCCGAACGCTGGAACTTTGACTTTTTTACCGAGAATTGTCTTTTCGTGGTCATTTTCGTCGAGCTTTCTGAAAAGGTTTGCCTTGTCATCCCTGTATTGCTCAAAAGTTTTGTGGAATTCAAGATGCTCCAATGTAACGTTCATAAAGATTCCGCAGTCATAATCAATGCAACCAGTTCTATTTGTCTTTGGCGATAGACCATGACTTGATGACTCGATAACCGCATATTCGCAGCCGTTGTTGACCATCTCGTACAGGCGTTTTTGGATTATTGGAGCTTCAGGGGTTGTCTGGTGCTCTGGGTTTGCGATTGCATCGCCGCCTTCAGAATATTGTACTGTGGAGATGAATCCTGCCTTGTGTCCTGTAAGCCTTAGCAACTGCCAAACAAAAGATACAGTAGAGCTTTTGCCCTCCGTTCCTGTAACGCCGATTATACCGAGTTTTTTTGACGGATTGTCGTAGAAGCATGCTGAAAGTGGTGCCATTGCAAAGCGTGCGTCGGGAACTTTTACAAATGCAACGGATTCTTTTCTTGCTGAAAGTTCAGATTTGATTTTCTCGACAGTAGCAGGCTCCAGTTCGTCCTGAAAAACAATGGCTGCGGCTCCTGCTTTTATTGCCTGCGGAATGTATACGTTACCAGTTGTATGGGTTCCTGGCAAAGCAAAAAAAATCGTTCCGCTGCTTACGTCTCTTGAATCAAACGCAATGTGCGAGATTTCTGGATTAAAAGAAGCTTCTGCAATCTTTTCTCCGTCTGCGCGGACTAAGGTATGTTCTATTGAATTAATTAAATCAAAAAATGTCTTTTTCATATTAACTGATTTTATCGCTATTATAATTTATCTTCAATTGGCAGGGGAATTTTTAAAATTCCACGTCATTTATTGAGAATGAATCCCTGCCTTGCTGGGCTGCTTTTATTACGGCTTCGTTTAGGGCGGACTCTATTTTTGCACAACTTGCTCCGTCAAATCTCTTTGCAAGCTGTTCCTCCGTAACGCTTTGGTCGTAAGACTTACCCCTCAAATAGAGCGAGCAAAGCTTTTTTCGTGCTTCTAAGTCTGGGTAAGGAACCGTTACGTGGGCATCAAATCTTCCTGGACGGATTAGAGCCTCATCCAATGCTTTTATTGAGTTTGTCGCCGCAATTACAAGAATCCCTGAATTCTGCTCAAAGCCGTCAAGCTCGTTCAGCAAGGCGGTTACTATTCTTGTGTTCTCTGTCTCAATTGCGGAACCTGAATAATTGCGTTTTGTTCCGATTCCATCAAATTCGTCGATGAACACTATGCAGGGAGCTTTTCTGCGGGCTTTTCTGAACAGCAGTTTTACTTTGAGCGGACCTATTGCCATGAACATACTCTCGAAATCAGTAGCCTTGGCTGGTATAAAGTTTACCTTTGCTTCGCCTGCCAAAGCCCTTGCAAAAAGTGTTTTTCCGTTGCCTGGAGCACCTTCGAGTATGATTCCTTTTGGCATTCTTATTCCCTTTTGAGCATAAGGCTTTGGGTTTTTCATAATCTCAATGACTTTCTGCATATAGGTCTTCAGTTGTTCCATTCCGATTACCTCTTGGAATGAGACTCCTGTCTTGTGGACTACCTTGAATGTATTCGGCGAGATGAATTTGCGGAATACAAGGATTATTGTTCCAAAGAAAATTATGTAAAACAATGAGTCTAGAACGATAGATATAAGCTCTTCTGCTGATTTTTCGACTTTTACAGTAACTCCGTTTAGTAGCAGATGTTCTTTTAGGCTTGGAGAATCAGGATTTTCTGTCCAGAATATGTCATCTGAGCCAACCTTTGTGAATTCAATGCCGTTAGTCTTTATAGTTGCCGTTAAAACAGCTTTTTCTTCCACTGCTTTGTAAAAATCCGCGTAAGCGATTTTCTTTTCCCTTGAAAAATTAGGAGGTGATGCAAACTGAACTAATGCGGTTGCTGCTAGTGCAACAACCGAAAAAATGATAATGAGACTTCTTGTGATTTTTTTATTTTTCATAAGGATTCTACAGCTTCTTCAAGATTTACTGTTTTTGACTCCTCGAAAAGTTTATTAAAATTTAGTATGAACAATGGCAAGTTGTTGTATTGCACTACATGAGAAACAAATTCTTTTGGAATAGAAGATTTTGCGTCTTTTATCTCGATTTCTTCACTTAGCTGGATAACATCTTGCACAGAGTCTGCCACAAGCCCATAAAGCGTTATGTGAGTTGGGTCTAGCGTTGACGGTGTATTCAGCTCTACTACGATTATTTTTGTCCATTTGTCCGCAGGGTGGGCAGGCAGAGCAAAACGCTTGCGTAAGTTTATGACAGTTATTCCCTGTCCACGGGAGTAGATGAGTCCCTCGATGTATGGCAGGGCACAAGGAACAGCCGTCGGCTCTGTCAAGTTAAGGACTTCAAGAACTGAAGAAACATTGATGGCATATACGCTGTCATCAATAGTGAACGTAAGATAGTTTTCAATCATGCCATGCTCCTCTTGGATTATAAAACCTGGCTCGGAAACAGCAGTCGTTTATGAGCTGCAGCTTCCAAGCAGGTCTAATCACTAAAATTCCTCAAAATCCGCATCGCTAATCAAGTCCGCGGCTGTTCTGCGAACTACAGTCCCACTTTTTGCTGTTGCGGCGGCTGGTTTTTGTTGTGCAGAAGTCACCTGCGCTGGCTTTGGCGTTACAGCCTGCGGTTTTGGTGGTATCTGCTGCGAGCCTTGCTGCTGAGGGGCTGGTTGTCCAGAAGTTTTTGGCTCCTGTGATTCAACCTTTATTTTCTGTATTTTTTGTCTTACAGGTTTTTTTGATTCCTGTGCGTTTGCAGCCGCGGACTCTGCCGCTAGTTCTGTTGTTTGAGGCTCTGCTTTGTGTGTTGTCTCAACAGCCTTTGCCTGTGCGTTCTGGCTGCCTTTTTCCTGTGGCATAGAGATGAACTCTGTGTTTTGGCTGTCAGGAGTCTTGAAGAAGTTGATTACTTGAACAAGTCGCTGTGCTTCGGCACTGAGTTCCTCTGCCATTGCAGCCATCTCTTCAGCTGCACTTGCGTTTTGCTGAACTACGCTGTCCATTTGGATTATTGCAGTGCTTACCTGCTGTGCGCCGTTATCCTGCTCACGGCTTGCCGTTGCAATTTCCTGAATAAGCATTGATGTCTGCTCTATGCTAGGAACAACTTCTTTTATGAGCTTTCCTGCGTTCTCGGTCGTGGCAAGCGTTTTTGCAGAAATATCGCTAATTTCGCCGGCGGCTGTCTGAGAGCGTTCTGCAAGCTTTCGTACCTCGCTTGCAACTACGGCAAATCCCTTTCCAGCTTCACCTGCACGGGCTGCTTCGATAGCCGCATTGAGGGCAAGCATGTTAGTCTGGCTCGCGATGTCCTCAATTACGCCGATTTTTTCAGCGATTGTCTCAACGGCTGTGACTGCTTCTTGTACGGCGATACCGCCTTGCTCGCCTTTTGCAGCCGCCATGTTCGCAATCTCGCTTGTTTTAGCGGCGTTGTCGGCTGTCTGCCTGATGTTGCTTGTCATCTGTTCCATTGTGGCACTCATCTCTTCTGTGCTTGCCGCCTGTTCGCTGGCACCTGAAGAGACAGCCTGACTAGAGCTAGAAAGTTGCTCTCCGCCGGAGCGAACTTGCATTGCAGATTCCCGCACGTGCTCAATAGTCTTTATAAGTGATTGTATGGTTTCTTCAAGGGCATGGCTCATTCTTCCAAGCTCGTCCTTGCGTCTTACTATTTTATTGCTTGGTTTTACTCTCAGGTCACCTTCTGCAAGCTTGTGCAAGATTCCAAAAATCTCATTGATTGGAAGGGCGATTGTTTTGGCGTAGAAAAAACCAATGATTATTGCGATTAATATGATTAAGCCAGAGCAGGCAAAAAGAATCTTCGTCATATTCTTTACAGCGCCATCAAAATCTGAGACAGGGGCTTGGATTCCAAGTGACCAGTTTGCGATTGAGATAGGGCAGTAAGCGACATAGTAAGGCTTGCCGTTTATTTTGATGGTCTCGCTGCCACATTCTGAGCGCATCATTTTCTTTGTTATTTCAGCAAGCTCTGCAAATCCTTTTTCCTCTGTTTGTGCGAGTTTTTCAAAAGTCAGAGATTTTCTTACATATTCCTCATTCTCAGCGTAGATGATTGCACCATTTTCTTTGTTTATGATGAATGCTTTTCCGTTTTTTGATATATCAAGTTTTGAGGCAAACTTTCTGAGAATTGCCGTGTCCACGTTTGCAGCAAGGACACCTTTAATAGAGCCGCCGTAATCATACATTGGAACTGCGGCATAGATTGACGGGTCTCCCGCCTTGCTTATGATTGGACCGCTGATTAAGCCAACACCTTTTCTTGCTGATTGAAAATAGTCTCGGTCTGATATTTCGCGTGCAATGCCCTCGGAGGTGTAAGCATGTCCTGCTTCGTCCGCTAAGACAAAGTATCGACCAGCCTCACCTAAATGTATTATCTGGTCGGCAATATGGAGGGCTTTTTCATTTATGCTGCCACTACTTTTTAAGACTGGAAACTCAGCTATTGCCCTAAGAGCAACAAGATCCGAGTCAAGAGCTACGTCCGTGTAGTCTGCTACAGTCTCAACCAAGGTCTTCATGCTGTTCAAGGAGGCTGAGTCTACTGCTTTTTTAGTAATACTAAGAGCAATTGTTGTAAGCGCAAATCCTGTTACGATAATGATTAGCGCAACAAAAATTGTCATGGCTGTGCGAATGCTTTTCATGAGGTTCCTCCAAATCATCTTTATGCCCAAAAAGTATACCGTCGCTATGTTTTATCACGGCTGGCGGCAAGTCTTTTCAGTTGCTTTCTGGGCACTTGGCACGATAAAATTTTTTTATCCGATTATTTTCTTGACAACCGCAATAAGCTTCTCCGATGTGAATGGTTTTACAATCCATCCTGTTGCACCAGCAGCTTTTCCCTCATCCATTTTTGATTGTTGGTTCTCAGTTGTAAGTGCGATGATTGGCGTAAACTTATAGCCCTCAGTCTGCCTGAGCTGTTTTGTAAGCTCGATTCCATCCATGTTAGGCATGTTTATGTCTGTAATGACAAGATTGAATTTCTCTCCCTTTGCTTTTTCAAGGGCCTGAACTCCGTCCTCTGCCTCTACAATTTCATAACCTTCTTGTCCAAGAATAAATGAAATACTTTTGCGTATAGAGTTTGAATCATCTACTGCGAGAATTTTTTTAGCCATTTTTAGCCTCCCTAAATATTCTAACCTAGTTTTTGCTATAATTGTGCAAAATTAGGTTGTTATTTAAAATTTCTTTTTTGTATATGAATCTTTGCCCGTTCCAGCATGGTCTGGGCAATGTTTCCCAATGGAACTATGGAATCGACGGCTCCTGCTTTTACAGCTTCGCCTGGCATTCCGTAAACGATGCAAGTCGCTTCGTCCTGCGCAATGTTGTATGCTCCCGAATCATGCATTTCTTTCATGCCGTGAGCACCGTCATCGCCCATTCCAGTCATTATGATTCCTATTGCGTTTTTACCAGCATAGCGTGCGGCAGAACGGAACAGTACGTCTACAGAAGGTCTGTGCCTTGATACAAGAGGACCGTCCTTTATCTCGACGTAATAATCAAAGCCCTGTCTTTTTAGCAGCATATGATGGTTGCCAGGGGCAATGAGTGCTTGTCCCTTCTGTACAATGTCTCCGTCCTCGGCTTCATGTACTGCAATCTTGCACAAACTGTTGAGTCGTTGAGCAAAACTTGCCGTAAAGTGTTCTGGCATATGCTGAACTATTACAATTCCTGGCGAGTCTTCAGGGAGCATCGTAAGGAATTCTTTTAACGCTTCAGTTCCTCCTGTACTTGCACCAACGACAATGACAGGGTCCGTAGTGTCTATCGGTGTCAATGCTGGATTTGGCATCTCAAGGATTACGTCTGCTGAGAGCTTTGGCTGGACTGGATTACGAGGAGTCTCCTCTGTATTAAATGTCGGCAGCTTGTTTGTCTCGACTGGCTGCAACTCTGGAATTGAAGAGTGCAGCTTTGCTTGTGACGGAATAAGCTGCTTGATTTTTCCCTGACAGCTGTTTGCGGATTTTACAGCCTCAATGAATTGAATCCGTGATTCTTCAAGAAATTTTCTCGTTCCTATAAAAGGTTTTAGAATAATCTCTGCCGCGCCGTACTCAATAGCCTTAATAGACTCTGGAGAGCCTTTTTTTACAAGGGATGAGCAGATTACGCACGGAATGGGGTCTATTGTCTCATTCATTTTTTTGAGGAACGTAAGACCGTCCATGCGGGCCATCTCAATATCAAGGATGATTACGTCTGGTCGCTCCTCGTGTATTTTTCTTACCCCGATGATTGGGTCAGGAGCCGTTGCTATGACTTTTATTTCATCCGTTGATGTGAGAATTTCTGAAATTGTTTCTCTTGCAAGCGCGGAATCGTCAATTATCAAAACTTTTATTGCCATTATTCTGCGCCTCCCGAAGCATCACTTTTTTTGAAGATTGTTGGACCTACTGTTTGTAGCGGCAGGTTCATACCAAATATTGTTTCTGAATGTCCCAAAAATAGGTAACCTCCCGGAACTAGATGTTTTATCAGCTTCCGTATTACGGATTCCTGTGTTGGTTTATCAAAGTAAATCAGTGCGTTACGGCAGAATATTATGTGTTTCATGCCCTTTATAATGCTGTATTCCTCGTCCATGAAGTTTAGTCGCTCAAAATTGACCTTTGAGCGGGTCTCCTTCTTAACGCGAACTTTAGGTTCTTCCTGATTCTTGCTTTTGAGAAAATATCGTTTCTTAAGGTCAAAAGAAAGCGAGTCGACGCTTTCCATTGGATAAACTGCGCTTACAGCCTTGTCGAGTACTGTAGAGGATATATCCGTAGCGAGAATTGAGAAGTCCGGAATCTTTCCGGGATGAGTTCTCTGGAATTCCTGCATCACAATAGAAAGCGTGTACGGCTCTTCGCCGCTGGAGCAGGCTGCTGACCAAAGTTCTACTTTCTTAACGCCTTGAGAGGCAAGTTCTGGCAGAATATTGTCAGTAAGGTATTCAAAATGATTATTTTCCCTAAAAAAGCTTGTCAGGTTCGTTGTGATAACATTTATCATCAGCGCGATTTCTTCATCGGACTGTGAGTTATTTGAGAACGCGTAAGCGATGTAATCGTCAAAGCTCTTCATGGAAAGTGCTTTGAGCCTTGCCTGCAAGCGAGACTGAACCATGATTTTTTTCTGGTCAGGCATCTTTATTCCTACGTTTGTTTGAATAAAGTCTGCAATCTTGTGAAACTGCTCTTTTGTAAGTTCTGCTTGAACGTTGAGGGGAACGCTTTTTGTTTTGATGTCAGCCATTTTGCACCTCACTTTGCACTTTCTCTGTTGTTTTTATAAAGTCCAAAAGTTGCAGTACGTCAAGAATCAACGCTACAGAACCGTCTCCTAGTATTGTTGAGCTGTTGATACCTGTGCAGTTTGCATAAAACGGACCAATTGGCTTTATTACTGTCTGCTGGCTACCAAGAATTTTGTCAACGACAAGCCCATAAACCATATCTCCGCCCTGAACGGAAATAATTTCCTGCTTTGCAGGTAGTGGCTCATGTATGTGGAAGAATTTTCTTAGGTTTAGAGATTTTAGTTCTTTTCCGTGGTTTTGCGTTATTGTGAACAGGTTGACTGTATCTTCTGCTGTAAGCTTTGCCGCTATACATTCCGAGATTGTGTTGAGAGGCACTATGTACTTTACAGAGCCGATTGTGACGAGCATTCCGTCAATGATTGCGAGCGTGAGCGGAATTTTGAGGATAAAGCTTGTGCCCTTGCCTTTTTCTGTCTCAATAGAAACAGTACCGTTAAGCGAGGTAATGTCTTTTTTTACAACGTCAAGACCTACGCCTCGACCGCTTATTGAAGTAACCTGCTTTGCTGTCGAGAATCCTGGCTGGAAAATCAGATTGTAAATCTCGTTGTCAGAAAGCATATCGTCTTCTTTTATTACGCCCTTTTGGATAGCTTTTGCCCTTACAGCATCTTTATCGAGACCTTTGCCATCATCTGTGATTGAAATCTGGATGAATGCCCCTGCGTGCCTTGCGGACAATGTAACTCGTCCTGTGGCAGATTTTCCTGCAAGCTGACGCTCTTCAGGCATCTCAACACCGTGGTCAACGGAATTTCGTATCAAATGCAGCAACGGGTCGTTCAATTTCTCAATGACGGTCTTGTCAAGCTCAGTCTCGCTTCCGACCATTACTAGTTCTATGCTCTTTCCAAGCTGAGTTGACAAGTCATGTACAGTACGCTTGAACTTTGTGAATAGAGTTCCGACAGGAACCATTCTAAGCCCCATTGAAATATCCCGCATCATAAGCGAGATACGTCCGCATTTTTCGCTAAGACTTTTGAATGCGGAATTTTCCTCTTTTATTGCTTCCTGTTCCAGCTGCGAGTTGAAAGTGACCAGTTCTCCAACAAGGTCTACCAGCTGGTCAAGTTTTGCGGAGTTTATTCTTATCGTCTGCTGTGCTGCGACAGACTGCGGAGAAGGAGTTTTTCCTGCGGAATCAATGTTTCGGAGATGACTTTGCTCCGCGAGTGCCGACTGAACCTGTTCCTCAGAGACCATGTTCTGGTCAATGAGAATGCGCCCCATGAGCTTTTTTGCACTAAGAATCGTATCAATGTCTTCCTGCGAGACATCTCGGCGAGAGACAAGAATTTCTCCAAGTTTTGTATTCTCGCTTGGCAGAATGTCAATCTTCTCTATCTGAATCTTTGAGTCCGAGTCAAGGAAGATGAACACATCCTGTATGTCGTTCTCTGTCTTTTTTGTTGTAAGTATAATGTCCCAGAAGAAATAGCAAAGCTCGCTGTCCATCTCCGAGAGAGTCGGCAAGGCCTGATAGAACGGAATAACTGTGGCTGTTCCAATCTCTGTAAGCTCTTTTACAAGAAGTTCTGGTCTTGTTCCATTCTTCATAATGTTTTGAGATGGACGAAACTTTATACGCCAAGAAGCTTCTGGCAGATTGCTCTTATCTATTTTTGGAACGGTATGCGTTATAACTGCTGTGTCTTTTGCTGTACCGCCATTTTTAATGACGTAGTTTTTGAACGCATCTATAAGGGCAACGCTCGAAGCATGAACTTCTGGTGCTACGTTTGTTCCAGCTTCGATAAGACCACGTATGTGGTCTCGGGCTTTTAACAAAAGGTCAATAAGCTCAGGCTTTACGGGAATAACGCCGTTTCGTACCTGATCCATTGCGGATTCGGCTTCGTGAGTGAACGTTGAGATTTCGTTAAAGCCGAACATTGCGGAGGAGCCTTTGATTGTGTGCATAGCCCTAAAAACAGCCGCGATAGTATCTGTATCACTAGGGTTATCGCTTAATGCGAGCAGCTGTTCTTCAAGGGTGTCGAGAAGTTCATTTGCTTCGTCAAAAAAAACAGAACTTAGCTGTTCAAACATGAGCTTCCTCCTTCTCGTTGTCCTGTGCATAGATTTTGAGAGAAATACTGCTTGCAGCAGTAAATTCATCAATTATGGAAGGAATTGTTCCTGTTATGCAGAATGACTTATGCTGTTTCTCAGCTTCTTTCTGAGCTGCGATAATTATCTGAATTCCTGTTATGTCAATGTCTTCTACTTTTGATATATCTAAACGAACATCAGACGATTTCTCAAAGGCCGCAAGGAGTTCGTCTCTGAGTTCGTGAGCCTGTTCTATACCAGCTGTTCCCTGCCATGTGACTGTCTCAAAATCAGCTTTATCTGCCATTAAAAAAACTCCTTTAAAAATATCGCTTTTGTTTTTGTTCGTGTTATAATAATAGAAAACTATAATATGACATTTATAAGTTTACGACACTTTGGGGGTATCGTCAAATGAAAGAAAATTCTACTAACGGAGAACAGTTTTTTTCTTTTTCATTAGGAACTGGAATGTTTGCGGTTCCTGTTGTATATGTTAAGGAAGTCTTTGATTTTACGTCTCTTACGCCGGTACCTAATTCTCTCGGTTACTTGCGGGGTGTGATGAATATACGAGGAGCGGTTGTTTCTATCGTTGATTTGCGCAAACTTTTTGGTTTTAAGACAAAAGATGATTTATCTACGACTTCTGTCATTGACCTTGAAATCCCAAAAAAAGACGGTAAGCCGTTTGAGTTCTCAATAATTGCGGATACTGTTGATGTCGTAAGCTCTTTGTCTATGATTCAGGCGGATTCTGCTTCCTACGGAATCCCTGAAGAGCAGCGTTATTTCGTAAAATCAATCGCAAGGCAGGGAGACAATTTTATTCTCGTCCTTGATCTTGAAAAGATTGTCTCATTTATAATTGCTGATGTTGATAAGAATAAGCAGCAGGGAAAAAAATGATAAAATCTGAGCGCAGGTTATTGTCCCTGCGCAACGGAAAAAAGATTTTCCATAGATGAAAGGACACCTTTTTCCATAGATTCAATTTTCTTGAGATATCCTTTTTCTTTCTCAATAAGACCTGAGTTGTTGATTCTGTTGTTATTGATAAATTTTAAAAAAACTTTGTTCGTTACTGGGTCAAGAAAAATTTTGCGGGGCAAAACTCCGCCTACGTTCGAGCAAATTATAGGAATATTTTTTTGTTGTAAGTACGAGAGTGCAAATTTGCTGTTTACTTCGCCTACCTGCGCGCCTGTATTCTGTGGCAGATTAAAGACGTTGCTTCCTCCAAAGACTTTTGCCGAAAAACGGTCAAGCCTGCCACCTTTTTTTTCCAAGTCTTCTATAAGCAGGTCTATCGCATACTCGCCGAATTTGCCCATTAGGATGTCTGAACCGTTTTCCATGCTCGTGTCTTTCGCAAGCATAAAATGATTTAGTCCGCATACTTTTGCCGTTGTATCAAACAAGGCAATACTTACACAAGAACCTAAAACTGTGGAAATCATTTCGGAGCCAGCAGTTGAGTAATATTCGCCTGGATAAATCGTTACGACATCTTTCTTGAAGTGTGAATCATAATATTTGTTCATGATCTCTACCAATATTGAGAAACAAGCAGGACTGTCCGAAGAATTTTATTTCTTCAGACAGTATTGGGAATCCTCGCAGGTAACTCAATCAGATATTACCTAGATTTAAAAAAGCGTCACTTCACCAGAAGATGAGCCTTTTTCAATGGCAAAGCCTCCGATTTTTCCTGCTGCTTCTTTGTGTGCTGTAATTGTAAAATGCTCAAGCAAATTACTGAACTTGCTGTTCTTGATTTGCCAAGAAGAAATGCCTTTTTCGTTCATAATGGCAGTTTTTCTGTGCTGCAAAGTCTGTGCTGACTCGTCAAGCTGAACAACGAAGTTCTCAAGTTTTGTCTCAATTGTTTTTAGGTCTTGCAATCCCTGTTGTACAGTAACGCACTTCTGCTGGAATCCAGACGGGAATACTGTAAAGTTCTGGATGATAGAAGCCATCCTTGCCTGTCCTTCCTGAAGCTCGCCGAACAGTTTTGTTTTCTCTGCTCTGAGTTTGACCATGTTCTCGTTGTCCTTTGTTATTGACGTTGTGAACGTGTTGAGCATAGAGCTTGTATCCGCAATGAATGATTCCAGAAGAGCCTGCATTGTGTCGAGCGAAAGGTTTGCAGAGCTGATGAGGTTATCCATGTCCGTTACAGAATCCTGTACCGATTTGATTGCGTCGTTCTTTGCAACTTCAATCTGCTGCAAAATACGAACGTGATGCAAACGGCTCATAACTGGTCTCAAGTTATCAAATACAGCATAGATAAGACGAGCTTTCTCGGTGATGTTCTGGCAAGTGTGGAGCAAATCTTTCTGTACTATATAGTAAGAGTTGAATTCGTCCATCATAGCCTTAAAACTGTCAACAATCTTTGACAGACGTTTTTCAATATTTTCAGTGCTTACAGAGAAGTCACTAAGGAATCTCTGCTCAAAGTTGTTCTTTGATTCCTCAACATTATCAAGAATTTCAATAACTTTTCCCCAGTTCTTGTCAAAGTTACTAATGCTCTGAGAAATGTATGAGTTCGTGTCTTTGAGAACTTCTTCGCAAAGCTGATACAAAGCAATGTTAAAGCTTACAAAATCAAGCTCCTCGTCAGAACCAGCAGCAGGAGCAGGCGATTTGCTGATTTCCTGCAAGCAACGCAAAACGTGGTCAAGAGCTTGTCTTATCATGTCCTGCATCTGCAAGCCTTCCATTGCTTTCTGTATAGGCTGGTAGATGTTTTCAATAGAAGACTCCATTGAATTGATTGGCATCGAGACGTTGGTAATAAGCTGCTTTATGTCTGAAGCACCAGAGCTGTCCTTTGTTGACAAATTTCTCTGTGCGTCAAGAATTCCTGAGAAAATCTGCTTGAGGGTGTTGATGTGCGAGAGGAGCATCTGCTCTTCTTCGTTGAGCTTGTCAGAGAACTGGAACATATCCTTTGAAAGTCTCTGAAGGTTTTCTGTAATGCGGGAGAAAGCCTGTCCTTTTTCGCCTGATTTAATAGAAATTACCATTGCGTTCAAGGCGATAAGCTCCATCTGTTCAGAGTCTTCCTTTATTTCAGCAATCATTTTGTCGAGCTTGCCGAGATCCTCGATTTTTTCGTTGAGCTTTTCAAACAAAGGATTGTATTTTGCGGCATAATCAGTAAAAAGAGCTTCCTCGTTTTCTGAGGAACCACCTGTGCTCGCTGTAAAGGAGTTCAACATTGTGCTTAATTCTTGCAATGCCGTGCCACCTTCGCGGTTCAAAAGTGACGGGAACAAATTGCCGAGCTGTAGGAAAAGCTGTTCAGATTTTGTGCTTATCTCATTAATTTGAGAGAGTGTTTCATCAATTTCCATAAATTATTCCTTTGTTGCTTGATATTTTCGAGCAGCTTTTATGCTGCCATAAACTAATTCCTTGACCATTTTACTGAATTTCCAAAGTTTTGTTAAACTCTGAGGTCAGTATGTCCATGTCCTTTTCCAGATCAAATGGCTCAAGTTCATTGTATTCATAAGAATGCTGAAGAACCCTGTTTGCCACGGTCTGAATTGCCTGTGAGAAACCGCAGGCTGGTTCCGAAAGAATCAGCGGAGTCCGCGTCGCCACGGACAGGCTTATCTTGTTGTCTTTGGGCAAGAATCCTATGAAATCCATTTGGATTCCAAGCTTTTTATAGACCAAAGACCTTAGTTTTTTTGCCATTTCAAGGTCTTCGGCATATTGACCCATGTTTATTATTACCTGAGGACGATATTTTTTCAGTTCCTCAGCTGGTTCCTTTGATGTTTCTGGAAACTTCGCCACGGTTTCCTCCACAAGCTCCTGAAAAGATGCTTCTGTGCCAGATACGCTGTTCCTTAAAAATTCTTCTATAAATTTACGCTCTTCACTTTTTGCTTTGAACTGCCGCATAAAAAAGCGGAACGAAGCGGCTTTTAAGAATGAATAAGCGTTCATAACAGATGTCAATTCTGGCGTCGAGACAAGAATTGAGTTGTATGTCAGAAGATAAAAATCTAGCGTGTTGTATGTTGTTCCAGCTCCCAAATCAAGAATCAGATAGTCTGCATCGAGAGATGCAAGTTTTTTTATAATCCTCTTCTTTGTAGGGTTGTCAATGTTTGCAGTACCTGGGTAGAGACAGTCCCCGGCAATAAAACTAAGGTTCTCCACTTGGGTTTCTTGCAGCAGCTCAGAAAAGTCAGAAGTCTGCTTGTAGATAAAATTTCCCATACCTGCATGATTATTCCTTAGACCTAGGAGAGTATGCAGATTTGCACCGCCAAAGTCAAAATCAGCGAGAATGACGCGTTTTCCATTTTGTGCGAGCGATATTGCAAGATTTGTAGAAACGGTGCTTTTTCCGACACCACCTTTTCCGCTTGCAATAGGAAGAATATTTATCATATTAAATAGTATAAGATAGGATTTTTTAAAAGTCTATTATTTTAAACTGGAAAGTTGCAAATCATATGAATATTATGTTAAACAAAAGAGAATTTAATTGACAAGTTACCGATTGTTCGATAAATTAGTTACCGAACAATCGGTAACTAATTTATGAAAGTTTCTGACATTACTCAAAAAAATACAAAAGAACGAATTCTCGAAGCTGCTTTCTCTTTTTTTTCGGAACCTTTTTATAAGGATTTCTCGCTGAGTGAGCTTGCTGCAAAAGTCGGCATAACAAAAACAGCTATATATCGCCATTTTAAGAATAAAGATGCTGTCGTTGCGGCAATGAGGTCGCATTTTTTTGATTTGCTTTCTGTTCGTTTGCGTGAATTTCAGAATGCAAGACTTTCTAGTGACGAAGAGCTTATAAAGGTTCCTTTTGTAGAGACTATACTGTTTTTTACGCAGAATCCGCAGTTCATCAATTATTTTATGAGCCAGTTCTCCATAGATGCTAATTTTGATGAGACAATTCGGGCAGAGATGCTCAGTCGTGGCATAGAATCAGATAATTTTACTGACCGATATGGAAAAAAGAATTTCGAGAAGTCTTTTTTTGGCGGTTTTACGATTTTGTTCTTTATAAAGGCTCGCACAAGAATCCTTGCCGCTCAAAATTGCCAGAATTTTGACTCTGACGAGAAATTTGCACAGCATCTTGTGAACTTTATACTTAAAGGATTTAGAGGAACTACAGAGCGGGGTGAAATCCTTTATCCTGTTGAAATTACAGATGAGCGTAGGCAGAAGCTTGACCGTATTTCAATTTTGAGCAAGGACGTTTTTCTTGAAGAGAACAGGGTTTTTGATGCTCTTGCTACCGTTATTGACAAATATAGCTTTTGTGGTGTGACAATCGAGCGTATTGCGGATGAGCTTGGAATGGCAAAAAGCAGCCTGTATTTTTATTTTGAGAACAAGAATCAGCTTATAAAAAAGCTTATTGAGAAAGAATTTGCTGTTTTGGCGACCGTTTTGTGGGAAAATACAGCTGAGGCAAGAAATTATTCGGAATTTGTCTATATATCGCTTGTAACTTGTATTTCATATTATATAGCGCGACCGTCAATAGTTCCTGTTTCTGGCTGGCTTTTGCAAAATGTTACGGAAGACCCGTTCAAAGGATGCTTTGACGTGAACAATATTTGGGAGAAACAAATGGAGCATCCGCTTGTGCATCCTGAATTTGGTTTTCCGATAGTGCCTGAGTTGATAACCTTCTGGTGCACAACTTTTCCGGCGGCTCTGAGTTCGTATGGAAAAAAGCATCAGATGACAGCAGAAGAGGTTATGGAATCAATAAAAAAAATATTCGTATATATTCAACAAGGAATTCAATAAATAAATGGGGGATAGAAAAAAGATGAAATTAGAAAAAAAGATTTTATGTGTTTCTTGTGCTCTGTTTTTCAGTTTAAGCATTTGTGCCGCACAGGAAGCTTCTGCTGATAAGACCGCATCAGAGAATCAGAGTTCGTCAACGAGCGAGATAGAGACTGTTACTCTTACTATTGATTCAGCGGTTGACTATGCTTTAAAAAACAGCCGAACCCTCAAAAGTAACGACATTGATTTGGAAATAAAGAAACGTGCGTCAAGATATTCTTGGAATGTGTTTTTGCCAAATGTGCAAGCTGCAGGCACTATGAGCCGTACAAATGAACGTTCTCCGGGGTCTCCTGTAAGATTTGAGAAGGAAGAAGACCGCTGGAACACGGTTGGTACGGTTTCAGCGAGCCTTAATCTGAGCCTTGCCTATATATGGCAGATTAGGGCTGCCCGAGCAGAATATGAGGGCGGAAAAATAAGCTGGGAGCAGAACCAGAAAGAGACTGTGCTGAATATAAAGAAGCTTTTTTATGGTCTTCTTGTTCAGCAGGAGAGCTTGAAAATTCAGAAAGCTACGCTTGAAAACGCAAGACAGAGAATGATTCAGGCACAGACTAACTTTAGGAACGGTACTATTCCAGAGCTTAGCCTTCTTAAAACGCAGGTAAACTATGAGAACACAAAGCCTGACGTAGATACTGCCGAGCAAAATCTTGCACAGCAGCTTGATACATTCGCCTTTATGCTTGGAATGCCTGTTGGAACAAAGATAGAGCTTGAAGGTTCTATTGAGCCAAATTATATAGAGGCTGATGTTGAGGATTTGCTGGCTCGCTATGGAAATGGAGACTTGGATATAAAAGCCTTGCAGAGCAGCATTAATGTAATGAAGCTTAATCTTAACGCTATTAATATTTCAACATGGACGCCTTCGCTTTCCGTAAACTACGGTTGGCAGCCAGCTTATATAGGTGATAAGGGTGCATTCCATTTCTACAAGGATTTGGGCAAAGATGAGTCTTGGTATGACAGCGGTTCTCTTTCTCTTACACTTGCATGGAATATTACGAATATGCTTCCGTTTAGTGCGAACAGGCAGAAAGCAAAAGATTTGCAGGCAAATATCTCAAAACTTGAGATTTCTATGGAAACTCTAAAGGAGAATCAGAAGCTTAAAGTGAAAAAATCCGTTGATACGCTTAAACAGGCGCGTGAACAGATTGATGCGAGCGGTCGTAATATATCGCTTGCACAGCGGTCTTATGATATGACATACCGCTCATACCGTAGTGGTATGACAGAGCTTCTTGACCTGCGAGATGCAGAGACACAGTTAAATCAGGCAAAGCTTGGGTTGCTTAACCAAAAATACAACTATATCTCTGCTTTGATGGATTTGGAATATACATTGAACACTGATTTGTCGTCAGGTTCTGCAAAAAAGGAGGCATGATAAAATTACTTCCATGTAATTTTATCATGGGCGAGTTTTCACCGTTGGCAAAAACTCGCCTATATGTTGCCTCTATGCAACGCCGCTAACGCGGAGTTTTTTAAGGAGTAAAAAATGATGTGCGTTAAAAAGTCTGCTCTCTGTGTTCTTG
>CADCRJ010000095.1 GCA_902803735.1 uncultured Spirochaetaceae bacterium | reverse complement strand
ATGATAAGAAGCGTTCCATCCGTATGCCGAACCAAAATATCACATACCAGATGATACACACCTTCAGGAATGCTTTTCTCCTCACCACGGATCAAAGTCATCCCTTCTATTTTTTCAAAACTTGAATTATAAGCATCCCAGATTTCTGTCGCTTCCTCTGCATGTTTTGGTTCAAAGTCTCGAATTATCAATTTTTTCCTCCATAAAACCTCGATTAACTTTTTATAATCATATTGCCTTAATTCTATTCAAAGTTTCTTCTATGCTTTCTTTAATTTCTTTGGTTTCTTCGATGCCTTGTTCGTACCACAGGTTTTTGACTTCGAGTTTCTTTGCTTTTCTATCAAAAACAGGCTCGATTCGGCCTATAAAATTTTCACCGTAAAGAATTGGCAGCACGTAGTAGCCGAATTTGCGTTCAGCTTGGGGCGTGTAGTTGAAAGTCTCTCCGTGACAGTTGTCGCTGTTGAAGAGTGGCATGTCACAATATTGATGAAACCATTTTATGCCATTTCTCCATGAAGAAAAATTCATTTCAAACAAGATGCATGATTTGAGTGATGAAATGCAGTTTCTGCCTTTTTTTTATAGCTTTACACAAACTGGAGAGCTGATTTCCGAGTACAAAAACTTGGATGAGCTTGTCGCAGACGGCTGGGCTGTAGGTGAGTGATTCGTGCAAATAGCGTAATTTTGCAAACTGTGCTATAATATTCGTATGGAAGAAAGATTTTTGCCAATCGGCATTCAAGATTTTGAAAAACTCAGAAGGGGCGGTTATGTCTATGTTGACAAGACTGGCTTTGTATACAAACTTGCCAAGCTCAGTACGCCCTTCTTTTTGAGCCGTCCTCGTCGCTTCGGAAAGAGCCTTCTGCTTTCGACTTTTGAAGCATTTTTTCTTGGAAAGAAAGAGCTTTTTAAGGGGCTTGAAATTGAAGCACTTGAAAAGGATTGGATTGAATATCCTATAATAAAAATCAGTTTTGGTGCGGATAATTACCCTGATTTGGAGTGTCTGAAATCACAGGAAAACTTAATCCTTTCAAAATATGAAAAAGAATATGGAATTGAAGTTACAGACCCACGCGCAGCACCTCGTTTGAATAATATCATTACGACCGCCTATGAAAAGACCGGCAAACAGGTCGTAATCCTCATCGACGAATATGACAAGCCGATTCTTGATGCACTTTACACCGAGTACGAAGAGCAGAATTGTCAAGAACTTCGAGCTTTCTACAGCCCGCTCAAAGACTGCGACAAATACATCCGCTTCTTGTTCATCACGGGAATCACGAAGGTGAGCCATGTAAACATTTTCAGCGGATTGAATCAGCTGAATGACATTAGCTTGGACAGGGCATATTCTTCTTTGTGTGGAATTTCTGAATCTGAATTAGAAAAATACTTTGAGCCGGAGATTGCAACTCTTGCAGAAGAGCAGGAGATGACTGTTCCTGAAACAAAAGCAAAACTTGCAAAAATGTATGACGGCTACCATTTTTCTTATAATGTCGAAGGTCTTTATAATCCATTCTGCCTTTTAAAATGTTTCAGTGCGAAAAATTTCGGCGCGTACTGGTTTGAGAGTGGAACACCGTCTTTCCTTGTGAAGACTTTGCAGAATCAGCCTGTTGAACTTACGAATCTTGTAAACGGCCGACTTGCGACCGAAGATCAGTTCAAGAATTATGACCCGGACAGCAAAAATATGCTCCCTGTGATTTATCAGAGCGGTTATCTTACGATAAAGGATTATGAACGAGACTCAGGTCTGTACACATTGGATTTCCCAAACAAGGAAATTGAGAACGGTTTTTTGAAGGTTCTGCTCAAAAAATTCGTGACCGTGCCTTATGACGACATCGGTCTGGAAATAAACAATCTCCGTGTGGCTTTGCGTAACAATAATATTAATCAGATACTTTCCCTCATAAAATCCGCAATCGCAGACCTGCCCACAATCGTCAAAAAAGACATGTGTGAGAACTACTACGAGTCAGTCACACACCTTATGTTCCGTATGACAGGCTATAATGTAGTCTCAGAATTGCAGAATGTGGCGGGGCGTAGCGATGTTATTGTCACAACAAAAGACTCAGTTTTTATCTTTGAACTGAAAATGGATAAAGGGCAGGATTTTGATACGGTGGCAGAAAATGCTCTTACCCAGATTGATGCGAACGGATATTCAGAACGATTCGCCGTGAACGGAAAACAGATGCACAAAATTGGCGTGGTGTTCTCTAGCGACGGCAAGGGAATCATTGGCTGGAAGATAAAACAATAATTTAGACAATAAGAATGGGTTGTGATATTTCGGAACAGTATTATTTTGCGGGAAGCGTTGACGGCGTTAAAAAGTTCCATGATTTTTTGAAGCCGTTTGAGTACAATGACGAGTTTGAAGCTTTCCTCAAAGAAAAATATCCTATCGACAAAAGCAAACTCGACAATACAAGCTTTGGGTTTATATGGCCCCTCCCGGGCCATTTGTTTATGCCATTCTACACAGGACAAACCAGCTGAAGGTCAAAGGGTTCTTCTTCTGCAATTTCTTTTATAGGATTGCTTGCCAGTTCGCTTCCCATCGCCCTATAAAATGCTATCGTCTCCTCAGAAGAACATGCTGATATATACAAAGCCTCCGCGCCAGCTTTTCTTGCTTCCGCTGTTCCCGCTTCAAATAATTTTCTGCCAATGCCTTGCCCCCTGCATTCAGAAGACACATGCATCATATCAAGAATCATATACGGACCGCTAAGCTTTTTTAATAGTCCTATAAAGCCGACCACTTTATCATTTTCCAATGCAAGATATGTGATGCATTCATCGCCGCTTATTTTCTTTGCTACAGAACGCTTTTTGTTCAGGTCCCAGTCTTCGGTATATTTGCATTCTAATAACGTATATTCTCCGTCTATTCTGCGATACACCTTATTTACATCCTGTTTTCTGTTGTATGAATTCAATGATTCCAAACAGGAATTTGTTTCTGACAATAATTCAATTTTAATCAAATAAAAAATCTCCCTATGTAATT
>CADCRJ010000094.1 GCA_902803735.1 uncultured Spirochaetaceae bacterium | reverse complement strand
GAACCACTCTATGGCTCACAAGATTGGTGGTGAGTTCCACGTTCCACACGGACGTGCAAACGCTATCCTCTTGCCATTCACAATCCGCTACAACGGAACACAGCCAGACAAGCTCTCAACATGGCCAAAATACAACTACTTCAAGGCTGCTGAGCGCTATGCAGAGTTGGCTCGTATGCTCGGTCTTCCAGCAAAAACTGTTGAAGAGGGTGTAGAGTCTTATGCTAAGGCTTGTGGTGAGCTTGGTATGCGCCTCGGAATCGTTATGAACTTCAAGGGTCAGGGATTGGATGAAAAAGAGTACCTCGCTAACGTTGAGAAACTCGCTTACCTCGCTTACGAGGATCAGTGTTCTCCAGTTAACCCACGCGTTCCACTCGTTGAGGATATGAAGAAGATCCTTACAGACGCTTACTACACAGAAGAGTTCGTTGCTAAAAACTAAGCTTTCGGCTGTTTACAAAGAACAATTCTAAAAAATAATTTGAAGTAACGAAAAAAGACCTTGAAATTTTTTTCAGGGTCTTTTTTTTATTTTTTTCTCTATTTATAATTGCTTATTATTCTGTTTATTCATAAACTGCTATATTATGGAAGAAAACTCAATTCAGATAAAAGCAGAAAGAATCAGGGATGTTATCCGCTATATCAGCAAATTCAAAAATGCTGCAATTGTAATTCATCTGGATGACAGAATAATTGACTCACCTCTATTTACAAATCATATAAGAGACATTTCATTACTGCATGAAGCAGGACTAAAAGTAATAATTGTTCCTGGAGCTAGGAAACGTATTGATAATTCTCTTACAGAAAAAAATATTTCCTGGACCATAAAAAACAACAGCCGTATAACAAGCGAAGACGCGATGCCTATTATTAAAGATGCTGCCTTTGATGTCTCAAATATGGTTATGACAAGCCTTGCGGGAGAACATCTCACGGCAGTAATCGGAAACTGGGTAAGAGCTCGTGGAAAAGGCGTTTTACAGGGTGTCGATTATGCAACTGCCGGCGAAATAGATAAAATTGATGATCAAACCTTAAAAACTGTTCTAGATAATGGGTTTATTCCTATTTTTCCTTGTATCGGATGGAGCTTGAACGGTAAGCCTTACAACATATCATCGGTTCAGCTAGCTTCTCAAATCGCAGTTCACTTAAAAGCAGACAAGCTTTTTTACTTAATTCCAGACGCAGAGATTTCCTCAAAATATTTTGAAATTCCTGTTGAGCAGGGACTTTCTCCAGACGGTTGTATACCCGCAATGAACATAGAAGAACTGGACAAATTTCTCCTGTTAAATAAAAAACCTGACAAACAAAAACTAAAAAACAACAACAGCAATACAATTTTTTTTGATTCCATGATTTCCATGATAAAAATCGCTAAAAATGCAGTAACTTCAGGCGTTACGCGTGTACATATTATAAATGGTTCTATAGAAGGAACTATTCCATGTGAAATATTTAGCGACTTAGGTTCTGGAACAATGATCTATGCCTCAAATTATGGAAAATTCAGAGCAATGCACAGGGAAGATATTCCTGCTGTACTTTCTCTTATTCGTCCTTTCGTAAAGAGAAAAATCCTTTTGCCTCGAACAGAGGAACAACTGGAATCAACTTACAACGACTATATTGTTTATGAACTTGACGGTGCAATACGTGGTTGCGCTGCTCTTCATATATATGACCGAACGCAGGCAGAGATAGCCGCCGTTGCTGTAGATGAGACTTGTGCTCATATAGGAATTGGTCCTAAAATGATTGAGTATTTGATAACCAAAGCAAAAACAATCAATCTAAACAATGTTTTCATTTTAACCACCCAAACAGCGGATTGGTTTGAAAAGCTTGGGTTCCAAGCTGATAGTATAGATACATTACCAGAAGAAAGAAAAGCAAAATGGAACCCCAAAAGAGGTTCTAAACTCTTCCGTCTAAAGATATCAGAAAACTAACGTCCGTTTATAAACAAGTTATCCACAAATTGTGGATAACTTTCGTTTGTATGATGTATATAATAACTAACGAATGTTATTAGGTCGAATATCGAGTTTCAAAAAGTAAAATACACAAAAACAAACTTTCAGAAATCAACTTCCATCGGAGTTTCGTTGCTTTTTGAGCAAGCCCTGATTAATTGAAAATAAATAATTTTTTAGTTTCATGTGAAACAATTTTATAATTAAAAAAGACATTTAAGCAAATAAACTTTACTACAGTCCAATAAACAGCTTAGTTTGAAAAGTAAAATCCTTTTTACCATAGTATTTTCACAAAAAACTGAGTATAACGCCCTGTGACAGTTCAGAGCTTTTCTCACTCATAGTGATTTAAACAAATAATCAAGAGACTTTGCAAAAAAGCATCTCTAAAATCTTTACCTAACAAAATACTCCCACCCTACAATAGCCGAATGTCGAGTTTCAAGAAATAAAATACGCAAGTCCACTCATATCAGGGATTTCAAAGGTACAACAACGAATGTTATCACTCCCGAAAAAAGCTCGCTAAAAGTTTCGCAGCGAAAGCCGTGGCTTTACACAATAGGCTTGGAACACGCCTCCGTTGTGTTTCGAGATTCAATCACAAACATATCTATTAACTGTTTCACATGAAACAATAAGACTTTAAATCACACAAAAAAAAATAGAAATATCAACGAAATTATACGACTCAAATATCAGATTTAACAAAGTAAAATACGCATAAGACAACGCGTAAAGCCATCAAACGAGCATATAACGAAAGCAAATCACAACAAAGTTACCAAAAAGCTTGCTGACTGCTCATCTGTTCGTCCTATAGTACGAACAGACACTTGCTACATCATATTGTGCAGATTTTTTTGACTTGGGGTCTTTCTCGTTTTTTTCCACACTCTGTTATAGTCATCTCTAAAAATGCGATGTGTGGTTACGAAGTAACTAATATAGCAAATTCTAAATAGCTGACAGTCCGAACTCGAACACTTACATTGTCACAGTCGCCTTGTTTCGGAACCTATAGAATTAGATGCTACAACAAGTTCCGAATGACAGTTAATTTTTATTCGCTATAATAGCTGACTCCTGCTTTACTATTTTTATTACTGACCGAAAATGTTTCACATAAAACATTTTCTCCTTTATCAAGACATAAAAAACTTTCACTTATAAAAACTACCAAACGTATATAAGTCTTTATGCAAACTCAAAATTCGATCTTTGGGTATTTAAACAAAAAAAGAGGAGAATTTTTCAATTCTCCTCTTACCTGATAGATTCTCAGAATTTACCCGTTGTAAATCACCCCCTCTTTACAACAAGCTCTAATTAACATCATCATTTTTCTCAGCATTATCTTGTGCTATTCTATCAAAACCAACAAGATAATCCGGCTCATCAATATTTATAACACGAGAACCAGAAGCCGCCCTGCCCTGAACACCAATAGAAGAAACCTTCACACGAAGAGTTTTTCCCTGTCCAGTCATGCACACCAGCTCGTCATCATCAGCAACAGGAAGAGCCCCAACAATCTCACCTCTACCTTCAATATTGCCAAAAATTCGCTGGCCTCCAGTTCCGCGTCCATGAGCAGAGAACTCATCGAAACTAACTCGTTTACCAACACCTTTTTCTGTAATAACAAGTGCGGCCCGATCAGCCTGAACACAAATCGCAGCAGCAACCTCATCACCCTCTGAAAGTCTGATACCAGTAACTCCAGAACTAGCTCGTCCCATTGGTCTAACTTCTTCTTCTGCAATACGGAGAGCCTGACCTCGTCTTGTAACCAGCATAATCTCATTATTTCCGCTAGTCAAAATTGAAGAGACAATCTTATCTCCTGGACGAAGCTTTATAGCAATAATACCTCTTGTCTTTGCATTTGCAAATTCAGTTGTCTGGCATTTTTTTACAACACCATTCGCAGTAGCCATGAATATATACTGGTTATCCGTATAGTCTTTCATGGTAACAATGGAAGCTATCTCTTCATTTGCAGAAACCATAAGCAAAGACTTAATATTCGCACCGCGGCTCAATCGGCTAGCTTCTGGAATTTCATGAACCTTTATCCAGTAAGCTTTTCCCTCATTTGAAATGAACGTGATAAAAGAATGTGTCGTCGCTATGAATATTTGAGAAATATAATCATCTTCGATAAGGTTAGCACTAAAACTTCCTTTGCCTCCCCTTCCCTGCAATTTATACAAATTCAGAGGAACTCTTTTTATATAACCAAGTTTGGAAATCATAACAACAACTTCCTCTTCTTTGATTATATCCTCCATGTTAATTTCTTCTACTTCATCAGCTATGATGTCTGTCTTGCGGTCATCACCATATTTTGCAGCCATCTCATTAGTCTCATCCTTTACAATAGCAAGGATTTTTTCATGGTGCTCAAGCAAATCACGCAAATGTGCAATCAACGCCTGCAACTCAGCCATTTCTTTCTTAAGCTCATCAATCTGCAAGTGCGTCAATCGTTTAAGCTGCATATCCACAATTGCCTGAGCCTGAACATCATCAAAGTTAAAACGCTGCATCAAGCCATTTTTAGCATCCTGAACATCTCGGCTACGTCTGATTATAGCAATTACTTCATCAATAGCATCAACAGCAATAATAAGAGCCTCTAAGATATGTGCCCTTTCAAGAGCCTTACGAAGATCAAACTGAGTACGGCGAGTTACAACCTCATCCCTGTGATCCACAAAGCATTTTATAAGTTGTTTTAATGTAAGGACTTGCGGTCGCCCATTTACCAATGCAAGATTTATGATACCAAAATTTGACTGCAACTCTGTCTTCAAAAACAACTGGTTCAGTACAATTTTTGGAACAGCACCACGCTTCAAACCAATGACAAGACGCATACCAACACGATCAGATGTCTCATCATTCGCATCAGTTATACCGTCAATAGCTTTATCACGAGCCAGCTCTTTTATTTTCTTTATTATATTTGTCGTATTAACGCCATAAGGAACTTCTGTAAATACAATTGATTCTTTACCGTTTTTTGAAGTCTCAATCGTAAACTTAGATCGAATAACTACCTTTCCACGTCCAGTCCTGTAAGCTTTTCTAAAGCCTTCTCTTCCGTAAATGATTCCACCTGTAGGAAAGTCAGGTCCCTTTATATAATGAAGAAGCTCATCAACAGTAATTTCAGGATTATCAATATAAGCCGCAACGGCTGCTGCAACTTCTCTAAGATTGTGCGAAGGCATATTAGTTGCCATGCCAACGGCAATACCTGTCGTTCCATTACAAAGTAAAAATGGAAATTTTCCAGGCAAGACAGTAGGTTCTTTTACAGTTTCATCAAAGTTAGGAACCATATCGACAGTATCTTTGTCAATATCCTTTACCATCTCTTCGGCTATTTTAGCCATCTTTGCTTCTGTATAACGGTAAGCAGCAGCAGGATCTCCAGCAATAGTACCAAAGTTTCCCTGAGGCGTAATTATTGTGTAGCGCTGTGCAAAATCCTGCCCAAGACGAACCAACGCATCATAAACAGAAGCATCGCCATGAGGATGATACTTTCCGAGTACATCACCAACGATTTTAGCACACTTTCGAGTAGGACCGCCATTTACCAAATGAAGCTCGTCCATAGCATACAAAATACGTCTATGAACCGGTTTCAAGCCGTCCCTTACATCAGGCAAAGCTCGCTGAACTATTACAGACATTGAATAATCTATATAGGCTTGTTTTACCTCATTCTCAATAGGGATTTTTATAATTGTTCCACCCTCAGGTGTCTTTATTTCATCCATCAAGTTTTTACCTCATACTGCTGCAAATTTTATTAAATGTTCACTATTTACTAAACATCCAGATTTGCATAAGTTGCATTTTCTTCAATAAACTTACGTCTTGGCTCAACTTCTTCTCCCATACAAACAGAGAAGATTTTATCGGCAGCCTCTGCATCAGGAACCGTAACGACCTTCATTTTTCTGTTAGCAGGGTCCATTGTTGTTTCCCAAAGCTGCTCACCGCTCATTTCACCAAGACCTTTATAACGCTGGACATTCGCTTTGTCCCTGTTCTCACCTAACGCAGCAAGAGCAGCCTCTCGCTCTTCTTCCGTATACACATAAACAGGCTTGTTTTTTCCAAGCTGGACTTTGAACAACGGAGGCATAGCAAGATAGACATACCCCTTCTCAATGAGCTCAGGCATATACCTAAAAAAGAACGTCAAAAGCAATGTACGGATATGGCTTCCGTCAACATCGGCATCGGCCATGATTATAATCTTATGATAACGAAGCTTTTCTATATTAAAATCTTTTCCGAAACCAGCTCCCAAAGAAGCGATTACAGGCTCAAGCTTGTCATTGTTCATTACTTTCTCAGGCTTAACTTTCTCTACATTAAGCATCTTTCCCCACAAAGGAAGAATTGCCTGAGTTTTTGAATCACGACCTTTTTTTGCTGAACCACCAGCAGAGTCTCCCTCTACTATGTAGACCTCACAAAGTTCAGGGTCTTTCAGAGAACAGTCAGCAAGTTTTTCAGGCAAACCAAATGAATCAGAAAGAGTCTTCTTACGACTTGCGTCTTTTGCCTTACGAGCAGCAATTCGGGCAGTAGCCTCCCCTATCGCTTTTTCGAGAACTTTTTCAAGAATTGCAGGATTAAGTTCAAAGAATATTGTAAGCTTTTCCTTTACAAGAGAATCGACAATGGTACGAACCTCGGTATTTCCAAGTTTTTCCTTTGTCTGCCCCTCAAATTCTGGCTCAGGAACTTTCATAGAAAGAACCACAACAATTCCAGCACGAACATCATCGCCTGTAAGTTTCTCATCCTTATCAAGTTTCTTTTTAAGCTTCTCGTTAGCATCCAAAGACTTGTTCAAGACATAAGTCAAAGCAGACTTAAATCCTTCAAGGTGGGTTCCACCATCCCTTGTGTTTATATCATTTACATAGGTATTTATATTTTCGCTGTATCCGTCATTATACTGGAACGCAAGCTCTGTAATTACATCATCCTTTTCACCTGTAATGTAAATAGGCTCGTCAGGAAAGAAGAATTTACTATTTGACTGGGAATTGATTTCTTTTACATAATGAACGATTCCACCCTCATATTTAAGAACTTCCTCTTTTGGAGTCTCAAGTCTCTCATCCCTAAAAATAATTGTGATTCCACTGTTTAAGAAAGCAAGCTCACGAAGCCTTTTTTTCAGCACATCATAATCATAAGTAGTCGTCTCTGTAAAAATAGAACCGTCGGCTTTCCATCTGATTGTTGTTCCGTGCTCAGTGCTGTCACCAATCTGCTCAACAGGGCTTTTAGGAATTCCTACTTCATATTTCTGTCTGTAAACATGACCGTCTCTTTTTACAGTTGCTTCCATCCAAACAGAAAGCGCATTTACACAGGAAACACCAACACCATGCAAACCGCCAGAAACTTTATAAGAACCCTTGTCAAATTTACCGCCAGCATGAAGACGGGTCAAAACAAGCTCCAAAGCACTAACTTTCTCGGTAGGATGTATATCAACAGGAATTCCGCGACCATCATCCTCTACACGAACAATGTCATCCCGCTCCAAAGCAACTGTAATTGTTTTACAAAAACCTGCCATGGCTTCATCAATACTATTATCCACAACCTCATACACAAGATGATGAAGACCTCTTGGACCTGTAGAACCAATATACATACCAGGTCGTTTACGAACAGCCTCAAGTCCTTTTAAAACCTGTATGTTACCTGCTGAATAGGAAGATGCCATTTTTTTTTCCTTGCAATGATGATTTATGAGGAAGTTTCAAAAGTCCATAGAGTTTTGAAACAAGCTCTTATTTTCACAGAATCAAATTCTTACTAAGATAGATAAGTTTTTCTTGCTAATGTGCTAAAAATTATAGTTGGATTGAACAAAAAAGTAAAGTTGAAATATAATATCGGCATGTCAGAGCAGTTTTATAAGGATTTTTTTGAAGAAGCATTGAACCAGATCCATGAGGAATATTTAGCTAATGGAAAAGAAAATGAATTCAAACTTTGGTTCAATTTAAATTATGTAGAAGATACTATTGATACAATAACAGTCTCAGTCGCCTCAGAGTTCATGTGGGAACGAATGAAAAACAAGGGCAATGTTGAAAAAATTCAGCAGACAATAAATGAACTTACAGGTCAGAACATTACAATAAACCATATTGTTTTAAAAGCCTCTCCAAAACCCGAACCTGTCCCAGTTTCCGTTAATTTAGAAACTAGTGAATCAAAATCTATATATATAGAAGAAACTAACGTTAAGCAGTCAAAAAAAGAAGTTTCTTCTATAGAAAAACAACCAGAAGTTAGTTCATCTCAAAAACCTGATTTTGTAAAATCTCTTGATAATCTTATATCTCAATCATCTGAAAACAAAAAAGCGACTGCACCAAAAAAACATCCACAGCTTATTGAGTCGTTTACATTTGAGAACTTTATACCAGGCGACAACAGTCAATATGCCTACTCAGCTTCTCTTGTAGCTGCAAAGGAACCTGGAAATCAAAACTACAACCCAATTTTCCTATATGGCGGAGTAGGTCTTGGAAAAACACATCTCATGGTTTCTATCGGAAACTATATATACGAAAAAAATCCAGATGCAAAAATTTGCTACATAAGCACAGAATCTTTTATGAACGAATTTACATCTGCAATCAGAGATAAAACAACCCAAAAATTCACAAAGAAATACAGAAATCTTGACGTATTTCTTTTGGACGACATTCAGTTTTTGGAAGGAAAGGAAGCCCTACAAAACGAACTTTTCTATACATTCAATGAAATTTATGACAGAAAGGGCCAACTCGTATTTACCTGTGACCGTCCAATATCAGAAGTAAAAGGAATTACAGACAGACTTCGTTCTCGATTTGCCTTTGGACAGACAATAGATTTGAAACTTCCTGATTATGAAACTAGACGGGCAATTCTTGAAAAGAAAATGTCACAGGCAAATAAATCAATTCCAGCAGATGTAATTGATTTTATTGCTAAAAACGTACAATCTAACGTTCGTGAGCTAGAAGCATGTCTTAAAAAAATGATTGGTTATGCAGATTTGGTAGGAAAAGACATCACATTACAAATAGCACAGGAACAGCTTAGGGACACAATCAGTACTCCTGTATCAGGAACTATAACAGTTGAAACAATACAAAAAGCCGTTGCAGAACATTTTGGAATAACAGTTGCAAACTTAAAAAGTTCCAAAAGAGACAAGAAATTCGCATTTCCTAGACAAGTTGCTTTTTATATTGCAAAACAACAAACCGAATGTTCACTTAAAGATATTGGTGAAGAATTTGGCGGACGAGACCATACAACCGTTTTGCATGGAATAGACAAAATAGAGAAGCTTTTAAAATATGATGCTTCTCTAGATGCCACCCTAAAACATCTTGTAAGGGATATAAAAGAATTCAAGAATTAGGACGAATGTCGAGTTTTGACTGAAATCTCAGAAACTAGTTATTCGACCAAATAATTCAAAAAATACAATAAGTTTTTATTACTCCTAGTAAAGACAAATTTGTGGAAAATATGTTAAAATCTAGGTGATTTTTTGTTAAAAAAACAGGATCCTGTGGAATTGTTGAAAACTTGTTAATACATTCAAAAAGTTATTAACACACTTAATTCTTTATAAAATAAGGCTTTAAAGCACTTTTCAACAAATTCACAGTCCTTATTAATACTATTATTAAATTTTTTAAAATTTAAATTTATTTAAATTGGTGCAAAACTAGGATTTTGTTCAACCAACAAAGGAGTCTTCATGAAATTTACTTTTGACCGAAATTCCATGATAAATGAAATTTCAATTGCACAAGAAATTATTACATCTAAAAGCAGTCTTTCTAGTATGTCAAATGTTCTTCTCATAGCAGAGAACAACTCATTAACAATTAAAGCAACTGATACAAAAGTAAATTTTCAAACAAAGATTCCTGTAGATATTGAGACAGAAGGCTCAGTTTCTATGAAATGTGATAAATTCATGGTTATACTGGGTGCTTTGCCAGAAGGCGAAATAGAATTCAACTTGCAGCAAAAAGATAATGCAATTACTGCTGTAATTAAACATTCTCAGAAAAAAATCAAATTCCAGCTTAAATGTATGCCGACTGAACGATTCCCTGAATTTGACAGGGCTGATGATGTCGGATTCTTTGATGTGCCGGCAAAAGATTTGCGTTCAATGATTTTACAAACTTCATTTGCTGTAAGTACAGACGAGTCCCGTTTGTTTATGAACGGCGTTTATTTTGAGAATACAGAGTCTCATCTTGCTTTGGTTGCTACAGATGGTCGCCGACTTGCATATTGTTCAAAAAACATTCTTGAAAATGAAGACAGCTTTTCTTCAGCTCTTGTTCATCCGAAAGTTCTTAACATCATTGCAAAACATTCTTCTGATGAAGGCAATATTTCAATTGCGATTATTGACAAGATGATTTTCTTTAGATTCGCAAACTATGAGCTTTCTTCAATTCTTCTTGACGGACCTTTCCCAAATTACAAGAGGGTTATTCCTGAAAATCAGCCAAATAAATTTGGTTTGGACAGAGCGGAATTCCTTTCGGCAATCAGACGTATCTCGATTATGATTGATAAGAAAGTTGGACGTATTTATCTTAACATTACACCTGGTGTCCTTAAAATATATTCTCAGGAAACTGATATTGGTGATGCAAAAGAAGAAATTCCTTGTGAATATGCTGGAGAAGATGTTACAATAGCTATGAACTGCCGTCCTTTGGAAGATCCTCTTAAAGTAATGACTTCAGAAAGGATTACGTTTGAGTTTAGTGAACCTCTGAAACCTGTTACGTTAAAGCCAGAGCCTGCAGAGGATTTCTTCCACATTATTATGCCTATGCAATTGGAATAGATGCCTGTTCTATCAATTTCTTATGTGAATTTTAGGAATCTCAATAATGCTGCAATAGATTTGCTTGCAAAAGAAATTTTTTTTGTAGGCGAGAATGGGCAGGGTAAATCAAATCTACTTGAGTCGATTTATTACTCTGCCTATGGTTCTTCATTCAGAACCCATAATGACGGTGAGCTTGTAAAAAATGGCGAGTCGGATTTTGGAATAAAAACCTTGTATCGAGAGGAAAATGAGTCAACAGATTCTATTTTTATTAAGTACAAGGACAGCAAAAAGCGAATAGAAAAAAACGGAAAGAACGTAAAAGACCGCAAGGAGCTTATAAATACAATACCTTGTGTTCTTTTTTGTCACGATGATTTGGAATTTGCTATTGGAGAACCTGAAAGAAGGCGATTTTTTGTGGATCAATGCCTTTCGATGTATGATATCTTGTACATTGAAATTTTACGGCGTTATAAAAAAATCTTAAAAAGCAGGAATTTAAGTCTTAAAGAGCAGAAATATGAAATGCTCGATGTATATGACATACAGCTTATTGAAAATGGGGCAGCTATTCAGAAAAAAAGAAATGATGCTATTTTTCAGTTCAATCAGATTTTTGGAAAGCTGTATGAGACTATAACTGGTATTGAGGGCGTTTCAATTCGATATGAGCCTTCTTGGCGATCTGATAAAAATACAATTCCTACAGCGGCGGAAATTGATGAGATTGTAAAATCTAAGCGAGAAATGGAGAAGCTTAACCAAATTACATTGACAGGACCACATCGGGACAGAATAAGATTTGTAAAAGATGGAGCGAATTTTATTCCAAAAGCTTCTACAGGGCAAAGAAGACTTGTTGCAATTCTGCTTAGGGTAGCTCAGGCTATTTTTTATACACAAAGAACAGGAAAAAAGCCTGTCTTATTAATGGACGATGTGCTTTTGGAGCTTGATCCAGAAAAAAGGCAGCACGTAACGCTTGCCCTCCCCTCTTATGATCAGTTGTTCTGTACATTTTTGCCAGGGGAACCTTATGAAAAATACAAACGCTCTACTACAAGAGTGTATGAAATAGAGAACGGAGCTTGGAATGAGCGAGCATGACGTTATCTCCGCCGCAGACATGATAATGAATGTGTTCGGGAACATAGAGCGGCAGGAAATCGAACAAAGCAACAAAATATTAAAGACATGGCGGATTGTAATTGAGTCAATAAATAATCAGAACGCAGCGAAATTGTCCGCTCACAGCCGCATAATAGATTTGAAAAATGAAATTCTACTTGTTGAGGTTGACCATCCAGGTTGGATTCAGCTGATGCAAATTTATCAAAAGTACATACTGAATGGTTTACGAAGGTATATTCCAGATTTGAAAGTTTCTTCGCTCGCATTTAGGATGCGGGGTAGCGAAACAAAGCTTGCCGATGTGAATTATGCAAAGGAAAAAGAAAAAAAAGCGTTGGAAGCAAGACTCAATGCGGAAGAAGAAGCTTTAAAAAAGCATGGATTTAGCGAAAATTCCAAAACAGAGAAGCCTCTTCCTGATAAATTGCAAAATTTGTTTGACAGATTGAAAGATGATATGTTGACCAAAAATAAATAAATTTGGT
Source organism: uncultured Spirochaetaceae bacterium (assembly GCA_902803735.1). Lineage (GTDB taxonomy): Bacteria > Spirochaetota > Spirochaetia > Treponematales > Treponemataceae > Treponema_D. Next base: position 5,832 of record CADCRJ010000094.1, on the reverse strand, counting down.
ATAGTTCAATTCACTATCTCGTTCAAATCAATTCTCATTGTTTGACAATAATTTTTTTCATATAAGGAGACGTGTTCATTATGTTGCGAACATATCAACCAAGTAAAGTAAAAAGAAATAGAAAATTCGGATTCCGTGCACGTATGGCTACACGTGGTGGACGTATGATTCTTGCTCGCCGCCGCGCAAAGGGTCGCAAGAAGTTGTCTGTAGCAGACGAGCACAAGAAGTATTAATTATTCCATTATGAAAACAGATTTACCAGAATCTCAGTGTTTTACCCGCAAGGAACATATAAAACGTCCTGTGGATTTTAAGAATCTGTTTAAAAACGGGAAGAAGGTCAGCATAGCTGGGGCAAAATTATTTTATTTGCCGAATAATCTGCAATTCAACAGAATTGGTTTCCCTCTTTCCCGTGGTTATGGGAATGCTGTCGAAAGAAACCGTGCAAAGCGGTTTAGCCGAGAGGCTTATCGTATCTTAAAATCACACCTGAACATCGGATTTGATATGCTTTTCCTTGTATATCCAAGTTCCGAAAAAGACTCGTTCCACTCGCGGTGTGAGCAAATTCAAACATTATGCAAAAAAGCTGGCATTATTAAAGCTGATATTGTTTCCGAATGAAAAAAGTTCTGACAAAAATTTTCTGCCTAATAATACGCTTTTATCAGATTTGTATTTCACCATTGTTTCCTCCTTGTTGCAGGTTTTATCCTACTTGCTCTAATTATGCCTTGGAAGCATTAAAAAAATATGGTCCGATGAAAGGAATGCTTTTAACTACGAAAAGGGTTCTAAGATGCAATCCTTATTGCAAGGGTGGTATTGACCCTGTTCCTTAAAAAAAATAAGTCCGATTTTGGAGAAAAAAAATGGAAAAAAATACTATATGGGCTATAAGTCTTTCGACTGTTGTTCTGGTCGGATTCTTTGCAGCTCAGACACTACTCTTTCCTAATCGCTCTTCTGGCGCGCAGCCTGCAAAACAGCAGGAAGCAGCAGTCGCTGAGAAGACAGTTGAGCAGGATAATTTTGTATCTCCTGCAATTCTTGAAGATGCAGAATCCTTGCCAGAAGCTGTTGCAGAAGAGAATTTCGTAATTTCTACAAATAAAGTAAAAGTTACTTTTACAAACCGTGGTGGAGACATCATTGGTTTTGAAATTTTGGATAAAGACCCAAAAAAAGCTGCCGAGATGGCGGACAATATCACTGAAAAAAACAGGGCGTTTGCGATTGCCCTTGGTGGTGCTGACAACTCAATTGTTAATGATATATTTACTGCAAAAAAGATTGATGACTATACCATTGGTTTTTTCAAGAAATTTTCTGTAAAAAATTCTAGTGGTGAGCCAACATCATTTACTTTGGTAAAAACATATTATTTCAAACCTAATGATTATTTGTTCAAACTCGACGTTACAGTTGACGGTGGCGAGAATTTTACGGGGCTTGATTTTAACGGACTTGCATATTCTTTGAGGACATCTCCTCAGATTGCTCCTACATATAATCCAAAAGACCGCTACGATATTCGTGAATTCATTGCTTTTGACGGCGAGAAAAAGTTCAAGCCAAAAGCAAAGGGAAATGAGCGCAGCTGGGTATGGACAAGTGTTGCCAGCAAATATTTTGAAATCTTGGTAAATCCATTTGATTCTGTAGCTGTCGCAAAGAATTTGAAGCTTGTTTCTCCTGAAAAAAGTGGTACCAAAGACTCTCAGATAGTTTTGTCTCGCTCTGCGTTTGGGCAGTCTAGAGTTTCAGACTCTTATTATATTTATGTTGGTCCTCGCAGCGAAAAAGAGCTTAACAAGTATTCTTCAAGCTCAAAAAATGAATGGGGAATTGAATCAACTCATTATAACGAAAGTCTTCCTACTTCTGGAATCTTGAGCTGGGTAGAGATTGTACTTAAATTCATTATGGAGCTTACCTACAAACTTATTCCTAACTGGGGCGTTTCAATTATTATACTGACAGTTCTTTTAAAGCTTGCTTTGTATCCTTTGACAAAGAAAAGCTTGATGGGTACTCAGAAAATGGCTCAGATGCAGCCTAAAATGCAGGCTTTGCAGGCAAAATATAAGGGAAATCCGGCTAAGCTTCAGGAAGAGACAGCAAAGCTTTATAAAGAGAGCGGTTATAATCCTATGGCTGGATGTTTGCCGCTTATCATTCAGTTCATAATTTTGTGGTCTATGTACCATTTGTTCAACAATTATTATGAATTCCGAGGAGCTTCGTTTATTCCTGGTTGGATTCCTGACCTTTCTACAAGTGACCATGTTTATGAGCTTAAATTCTCAATTATTGGACTTGGAAACGAGATTCATATTTTACCAGTTATTTATCTTATTTCGCAGCTTTTGTTCGGTAAAATTACTCAAAACGGTGGAACTGCCGCAGGACAAAATGCAACCCAGATGAAGATTATGATGTATGGTATGCCGATTGTGTTCTTCTTTATCTTCTATCGAGCTCCATCAGGATTGTTGCTCTACTGGACTGTAAGTAACATTATTCAGCTTTTACAGCAGCTTCTTATAAACCGATATATGAAGAAAAAGGCTCCTGCAAAAATCGAAAAAAAGACAAAAAAATAAAGCTTAGAGGGTATATATATGACATACGAGTACGAAGGTAAAAACGAAAAAGAGGCAATTGAAAAAGCCGCTGTAGACCTTGGTCTTGAAAGAGACCAGTTCGATGTAGAAATCATTGAAACACAGAAAAAAACATTGTTTAAGAATGGATATGTAAAAATCCGCGTACATACAGAAGAAAATACAACTTCTTCTGTTGTTGAGTCCGTTGTAAAGGAGTCAAGCCGCTCTGTAGTTGCTAATCCTCTTCCTCAGGACGAATTTGAGAAAAAACTCATCGAATTTGTTCGAGAAGTAATTTTGAAGATGGGCTATTCTGCAACTGTAGAAGTTATGTTCCGTGAGGACAAAAAAATAGGTATAAAACTCAACTCAGAAAGTTCTTCAATTCTTATAGGACGAAAAGGCAAAAATCTTGATGCTTTGCAGCTTCTTGCGAATGTTTATGCAGGTCATCTTGGCCGAGAGGATATACGCGTTATTCTTGATACAGAAAATTATCGTGTACGCAGGGAGGAGAATTTAGTTCACCTTGCTTACACAACAGCTGATAAAGTCCGCTCAAACCGCTCATCTGTCTTGCTTGAGCCTATGAATCCATTTGAACGAAGACTTATCCACACAACATTGAATGATATTCCTGATATTGAAACCAAAAGCGAAGGTGATGGTTTATATAAGCAGGTTCGTGTTATCTATAAGGGAAATTACTAGCTTTAGCCTGTTTTAAGGCTGCCATTTTAATGCTAGAAATTTTTTAGATTTCAGGGAACCGAAAATTGTAAGCAGGTTCAAATCTCTTTTGAACCTGCTTTTCATAAAAATTTTCGGGGGAATAATGAAAAAAAGATTTATTTTTGCTTTCTCTTTTTTTATTTGTATTTGTTCACAGCTTTTTGCAGAATCTGATTCCGTTGTCTCGCAGAAAATCCTTGATGATTTACTTGCTTCTAATAACCGTAAATTGCAGAATGTTTTTCAAAACAATGAAGTCGTTCAGTTCGGATTGACACCGAATACTGCATTGGGAAAAAAAGCCCAGAATACATGGACTTCTAGCGAGCAACCACGTTTTACAAGCGAGAACTTGTTTTTTGTAAAAAAAGCAACTTTGATTGCAAATAGTTCTGACCCTGATAATGCCGGCACAACTTTGGACGCAGTCTCAAAGGTTATACGGTCAATCTCTAAGATGAAAGGTATGACTTATTACTCAAACGGGGCAAAAAAATGGGAGACTCTGTACCACGAGTCTAATTTGGTTAAGTCTGTTACTGACAAAACCCCTATTCCTGATGATACGACATCTCCTATTGACGGTAAGGTTTATTACTGCTATCAGGAAGACAATTCCTTTGGAGGCTGTGTTTACAGCCTTGAATATAGTCGCAATAAGGATGAAATATCTGTGTGCTTTACGAATGTTACCCCCTTGAAATATGGTTTTATTACAGCTGTAAAGCCTGGCAACCTTAAAATCAATATAGTTATTGTTGACCAAGGTTCTTATGATTTGCTTTATATGCTGGTTCAGACCGTATATCCAAAAATCTCTCTTTTTGAGAGCAGGCTTAACAGGTCTTTTAATGCCCGTGTTGATGCAATTTATAAATGGTTTACAATGCAATTTTAATTTGAGGAGTTTATTATGAAAAAAACTTTATTGGCAGTACTGATGTGTTGCCTTACATTTTCTTGTTTAGGAGCAAAACCTATGGATAAAGAATTAAAAGCAATTGAAGGTAAAAACGGTGTTTTTGCCATTATGGAAACTAGTAGTGGTTCAATAGTTCTGGAACTTTTTTATAAAAAGACACCTTTGACTGTTACAAACTTTGTTGGTCTTGCAGAAGGTACTCTTGATGCAACAAAGGGTAAGCCTTTTTATGACGGACTTACATTTCACCGTGTTATTGCAGACTTTATGATTCAGGGTGGAGACCCAGAAGGAAGTGGTCGTGGTGGTCCTGGTTATCGTTTTACAGATGAGTTCAGGGATGATTTGAAATTTGACAAGCCAGGTTATCTTGCAATGGCAAATGCTGGACCAGAAACTAATGGAAGTCAGTTCTTTATAACTCATGTTCCTACTGATTGGTTGAATGGTAAACATACAATTTTTGGACAGGTTGTTGATAGTGAAAGTCAAAAAGTTGTAAATGCTGTAAAACAAGGTGATAAAATTAAAAAACTAACGATTGTTAGACAGGGTGATGAAGCTAAAAAATTCGTTGCTACACAGAAGGCTTTTGACAAACTTAATGAAGATGTAAAAAAAGCAAATGCAGAAGCTAAAAAAGCTCAGCTTGCTTCTTTTATTGAAGGTTGTGAGAAAAATCCAAACGGAATCTATTTCAAAATTTTAAGTGAAGGCTCTGGAAGCAAAATTGGTAAAGGCAAGACTGTCTCTGTTGAGTACAAGGGATACTTGCAGGATGGAATGATATTTGATGCTTCTAGCGGAATGGTTCCTGGTGCTCACGAAGGTTTGACATTCAGGGCTGGTGCTGGAGAAATGATTCCAGGCTTTGACATTATGGTTCAGGACATGAAAGTTGGTGAAACAAGAAAAATGGTAATTCCACCAGAACTTGCATACGGTTCTAGAGGAATCCCTCAGGCTGGAATCCCTGGAAACGCATACCTTGCTTTTGATGTAAAAGTTACAAGCGCAAAATAAAAACTCGATATTCATTTTGCTTATTTTGGGTTCAATCACGAAAAAAGTGATTGAACCTTTTTTATTTTAAACTTTCGTTTTTGAATGATTATGAGCATTTATGATAAAATTTAGTTGATAAATTGAAAAAATATGCTAAAAAATGAAAGAAAATGATTGATTTTGAATAAAATTGATGTATACTGAATTTGCAACGCCGCTAACGAGGAGTTTTTAAAGGAGACAAAAATGCTTTCAGAGGAACGACAGAAGCGAATTCTTTCGATTGTGGAGCAGCACAACAGCGTGACTGTCCAACAGCTTGCCGAGGAGCTTGACGCTTCTGGCTCTACTGTTAGAAGGGATTTGGCGGAGCTTGATTCCCTTGGACTTTTGACGAAGGTTCATGGTGGTGCTCTTGCGAAGGATGTTGTTTTTACGAGCAAAGATGATTCTGTTCAGTCGAGAACGGAATCTCACAGGGATGACAAGATTCGGATTGCAAGATATGCAGCATCGCTTATACAGCCTGATGATTTTGTGTATCTGGACGCAGGAACG
>CADCRJ010000093.1 GCA_902803735.1 uncultured Spirochaetaceae bacterium | reverse complement strand
AGCGCGGGCAAAACTCCAAGCAAAAATACCGAATACACAAACTATATAGAGCATCTTTTTGATTATGACTGATTCATTTGATTTTATTCCTGTTTATTGCCTTAGCCTTAATCACAGGCGGGCAAATGAAAATATCCGAAAGCTTTTTGCTTTTTCTGATAAAGAATGCGACTTATTCTCTGAAAATTTGCTTCAATCTCAAACTGGGATTGTTGTTGTTTCCACCTGCAACAGGACGGAATGGTTCATTTCTTGTGCAAATAACGAGATAAAGAATAATCCCGATTCAATGCAGAATATGCTTAGTGAGCTTGAATGCAAGATAGCGACGTTCAAAGGCGAGGATGTCTCTTTGCTCAGAAAATACTGCTTTTCGTATTGTGGTATTGATGCTGTCCGTCATCTTTTTTCCGTTGCAAGTGGACTAGAATCTATGATTCTTGGTGAGAATCAGATTCTAGGGCAAATTAGGGATAGTTATCAATCTGCGAAGGAGCATGGATTCACGGATTTTTTTCTGAACGTAGTGTTCCATAAGGCTTTAACCTGTGCAAAGCGAATAAAGACCGAGACAAACCTCTCGAAAACGACGGAATCAGTTGCAACGCTTACCGTAAAGGAACTTATGAAAAGAGAGAATATGAGGAATATTCTTGTTATAGGCGCAAGCGGGCAGACTGGTTCCCTTATTGTAAAGGATTTGTCAGAAAGGGAGAATGTTCATGTTTGGGCTACGATGAGGCAGCATTACACATTGCCCGATTTACCAAACGTCGAGAAAATTCCTTATGATGAGCGTTATTCTGTTATAGATGCTGCGGATGCCGTTGTGAGCGCAACGAAAAGCCCGCATTACATAGTGAATGCTTCTGATGTGGCTTCTGTCATAAAAACAAAAAAGCCCCGTTTGTTCATAGACCTTGCGATTCCGCCAGATATAGACAAGGGCGTGTCTTCCTTGGAATGCACGGAGCTTAAATCCATAGACTGGTTCTCCGCCGTAGCAGCAGAGCACAATGCACAAAAACAGCAAGGTACAATACAAGCTGGTGAAATCATAAAAGAAGAGCTGGATTCCTTAAAAAAAGAACTTATTTTTCATAAGGATGTCCAATTTTTATCAGACTTAAAAGACAAACTTGAAAAAAAGAACAGCTTGCAATTTTTGTACGAGCTTAGGAAATTTGCGACAGCAGATGAAGTTGAAATGATTATGTCCGTCTGCCACAGAATGTTCAACAAATGCAATAAAGGGGAGTAGTTATGAAGATTCGGATTGGAACAAGACAAAGTGCGCTTGCATTGGCTCAGACAGAGCTTGTTGCAAATGCTTTGAGACTGGCAGAGCCTGACATAGAGATAGAGATTGTAAAAAAAACGACTCAGGGCGATAAAAAGCTTGATGTCTCATTAGCCGAGCTAGGCGGCAAAGGAGCGTTTGTATCAGAGTTTGAGAGCCTTATCCTTGACGGCACGATAGACATTGCGGTTCATAGTGCTAAGGATTTACCAGCAGAGCTTGCTGAAGGCTTGCAGATTGCCGCAGTGCTTCCGCGAGAAGATTCTAGGGATGTTCTTGTTTGGAGACATGGAGAAAAGCGTGATACACAATCTCTTGGTAGGACGCTTGTCGCTGGTACAAGCAGCCCTCGCAGGGCACTTCAAATTAGTTCTCTTATTGACTGCGAGGTAAAGCTTTTGCGAGGAAATGTTCCTACTCGGCTTAACAAGCTTTTGAACCGCGAGTATGACGTTATAATCCTTGCGGCGGCCGGTCTAAAACGGCTGGGGCTTCTTAGCGACGAGCGGTTTGACTTTGAATTCCTCGAAAATGATAAAATGGTTCCAGCTGGCGGGCAGGGAATTATTGCTATTGAGTGCTCTGAACAAAATAAGGCTTTAAATGAACTGCTCGCAAAAGTAAACGATGAGAAAACTTTTACAGAGTTTACTACAGAACGCTATATATTGAAAAGACTTGGCTGTGGCTGCCATGAACCGACGGCAGTATTTTCTTGCGTTAATGATGATTGCATACAAATGCGCCTATTTGAAAAAATCGGCGAAAAAACAGTCTCGTCGTCTGTCAGCGGTTTAGCTTCAGAACGATATACGCTTGCTGATGAGCTTATCGCAAAAAATCAGCAAGCAGGAACGGTTTACCTTGTTGGTGCAGGGCCTGGCAACCCAGCTCTTGTAAGCTTGAGAGCAATGGAGTTGCTCCGCTCTTGTGACGTCGTGATTTATGACAATCTTGCATGCCATCAGCTGCTTTCTTATGTGCCTTCAAAAGCCGAGAAAGTGTTTGTCGGAAAAATTCCAGGAGCACATTCCTTGCCACAAGACAAAATAAACGAGCTGCTTGTTCAGAAAGCACTCAGGGCTTCTTGCGTGGTCAGACTAAAAGGCGGCGACCCCTTTGTTTTTGGCAGGGGCGGCGAGGAAGTCCTTTTCCTTGAAAAAGCTGGCATCGCTTATGAGCTTGTCCCTGGCATAACATCTGCCGTAGCTGTGCTTGAATCAGCAGGAATCCCTGTTACGCACAGAAAAGAGGCAAGAAGCTTTCATGTAATTACTGGACACACAGCCGAGGACATGAGCCCAGAGCTGTGCATAAAACGCTTTTCTGGTTATGCACAACTGGAGGGTACTCTCGTCTTTTTGATGGGCGTACAGCATTTGGCAGAGATTGCCAACGGCTTGATTTTGGGCGGTAAATGTCCTGACACGCCAGTAGCAATCGTTGAGCAAGGAACAACAATAAGACAACGGCGTGTGAATGCAACGCTTGCTACTGTCGTAGACGTTGCCCGCACTTCTGGTGTAAAAAATCCAGCCGTCATTGCCGTTGGAACTGTCGCAACTCTCAACCTGCAAAGCAACAGGCTTCCGCTCTGCAATAAAAAAATTGCTGTCACAGGAACTCCTGCCTTTGTAAAAAAGTTATCTAGTAAACTCAAAAATCTTGGGGCTTCTGTCCTTGACTCGCCGATTCTTGCAATTGAGACTGTCAACGAGGGACTGGAGTCGCTTCCTAGCTTGGAGAGTATTGGTTGGCTCATTTTTACAAGTGCAAACGGAGTTCGTATTTTCTTTGATTATGTAAAAGAAAATAAAATTGATTTTAGAAAATTTGCTGGCGTAAAATTCTGTGTTATTGGCAAAGGTACACAGGAAGCCCTGCAAGAATACGGTTTTAATTCAGATTTTATTCCTGTCTCGGAATTTTCTGTAGAAGCAATGTCAAAAGAATTTGTCACAGAATATTCTTCAAAATCGCAGACTGGTCTTATTGTGGCTCTTAGGGCAGCGGATTCTTCTTCGGAAATTCAGGAAGAATTTGATAAAGCACACCTGCCGCTTAAAGATATAGGAATTTACAAAATTTCTCCAAATAAGTCAGAGATTTCGCAGCTAAAAGAAAATTTGGATGTTCTTGATTATATCACTTTTGCAAGCTCTAGCGGCGTTCGAGCTTTCTTTGATTCGTTGGATTCAGCTCAATTGCCAAAAAATTGTGTGCTTGTCTGCATAGGAAGAAAAACCCGCCAAACGCTGGAATCGTACCCTGTTTCGCAAAAAATTGTGGAAGCAGGAACGTTCACCGCTGACGGGATTGTAAAAGCAATTCTAGGGCTCGAAAAATAACGAGTAACCCAAGAACTTCATTCTATTATTCTGATTTTGTGCTGTCTTTTGGAAGTACAAGATTAAGAATAATTGCGAGCACGAATACGACTGCAACGCAGTTCTCGGCAAAAACGCTCTGCACAATTTTTGGGAATATGCTGAACATTCCTGAGCACTGGGTAAAGCCAAGACCGATGCTTAGCGAGAGCGCGATGATTGTCGTGTTTCGAGGAGTGTATCCACAGCGTCCCAAAAGCTGGAAACCTGCAACGACAATTGTTCCGAACATCATTATTGTACAGCCACCAAGGACTGCTTGCGGAACTGTAGTGAGGAGTGCGCCGAACATTGGGAACACACCTGCGAGAATCATAATGACCGCACCAGTTCCAATAGTAAAGCGGTTAACAACCTTTGTCATTGCGACAAGTCCGATGTTCTGGCTGAATGATGTAATCGGTGTACAACCAAAAAGTCCTGCGATTGAGCTTACAAAACCATCTACAGCAAGTGAGCCAGAAAGTTCCTTTTCTGTGATTTTTCTCTTGAGAGCAGTCTCAGCAACTGCCGTAGAGTCTCCAATAGTCTCTGTTGCCGAAACCAAATAGATTACAACCATTGAAAGGATTGCGCCTACATTGAATTCTGGCTTGAATGGAAGAATTGCAGGGAGGGCAATGATGCCAGTTCCTTTAAGAACGCTGAAGTCTACCATACCAAAGAAAATCGAAAGAACGTAACCAACGATAAGACCAAACAAGATAGAGATAACTTTCAAATAGCCTTTTGTAAGAATACTAAAAATCAAGCAAGACAAAAGCGTAACTGTTCCAACAATCCAGTTGTGAGCTGCTCCAAAATCAGCTGCACCCTGTCCGCCCGCAAAAGAATTCGCGCCAACAGAAAGCAATGAGAATCCGATTGCTGTTACAACTGTAGCGGCAACAATAGGTGAAATTATTCGCATCCAGTATTTTGCGAACAAACCAAGCAGACCTTCTATAATACCACCCACAATTACACAGCCTATTACTGTTCCTACGCTGTATGAAGTGCCAATAAAGATTGCAGTATTAAGGAACGTAAAGCTGATTCCCATTACGATTGGCAAGCCAGAGCCAATCTTCCACAGCGGATGAAGCTGAATAAGGGTACCGATTCCTGCGACAATCATAGCGTTCTGAATCAGTCTTGCAGAAATTGACTGGTCAAGACCGCATACGCTTGCAAAAATCATTATAGGCGTGATATTTGCAACGAACATTGCAAGAATGTGCTGCAATCCGACTGGAATAGCCTTAGCCAAAGGCACAGTTCCTTCCAGCTTGTAAATGTTTTCACTTTTTGCATTCTTCATATAAAAGCTCCTACTTTTTATGCTTTAGCTTCTGAATTTAATAGTACCTGTTGCGGCATCCATTGAATCAACAATGGCAAGCGACTCCAAGTGGAATCCTTTTTTCCTGATAATTTCTCCACCTTCCTGAAAGCCTTTCTCAATTGCGATTCCGATACCAACGACTTCTGCTCCGGCTTGTTTTACAATCTCAGTTAATCCGAGAAGTGCCGATCCTCTGGCTAAAAAGTCATCAATGATAAGAACCTTGTCTGCTGGAGCAAGGTATTTTTTAGATACAAACACATGATTTGTACATTTGTGCGTAAAAGAATCTACGTCCGCACTATATTTATCACCGTCAATATTTACGCTCTGTGTTTTCTTTGCGAACAACACGGGAACATTAAAATACCGCGCAACGATACACGCAATGCCAATACCGCTTGCCTCAATCGTAAGAATCTTTGTAACTTTTTTCCCTGCAAAGCGTTTTTTGAACTCCGCTCCCATTTGCTCAAGCAGCGCAATATCAATCTGGTGGTTTAAGAAACTGTCAACCTTCAGTACATTTCCTTCACGTACAATACCGTCTTTTTGTATTCGTTCTTCAAGAAAATTCATTCTGTCACCTGTAAAAGTAATAATCTTTTATTCTAATGAAACAAGGTCTGTTTGCCAATGTCATAAAAAATAATTTACCAAAATGATTCAAAAATTATATGCCTTTAGGTCGTACATTGCTAAAAAACTCTATAAAGTGATACACTAAAATTATAGGAGCGTTTATATGAAAACTAGATTGCGCAGGCTGCGCGTTAACGAACCGATGAGGGCATTGGTTCGTGAGACGAGCGTTGATATTAGTGATTTGGTGTATCCGATTTTTGTAATCGAAGGAAAAAACATAAAGAATCCTGTAGATTCTATGCCGGGAATTTTCCAATATTCCGTTGATCGCCTAAATGAAGAAATGGAGCGTGTTGAAAAAAGTGGTGTTTCGGCAGTCCTTTTGTTTGGAATTCCTGCGAAAAAGGATGAGGTTGGCAGCGAGGCGTATAATGACAATGGTGTTGTTCAGCAGGCGATTCGTTTTATTAAGCGAGAATATCCGAGTATTCTTGTTATTGCTGATGTTTGTCTTTGCGAATACACAAGTCACGGTCATTGTGGATTAATTTCCAACGGCATTATATTGAATGATGCTACTTTGCCACTTCTTGCAAAAATGTCTGTCAGCTGTGCAAAAGCAGGTGCGGATATAATCGCTCCCAGTGATATGATGGATGGTCGTGTAGGCGCAATCCGAGATGCACTTGATGAGAACGGTTTTGAAAATACTGCTATTATGGCATATAGTGCAAAATTTGCGTCTGGTTATTATTCGCCATTCAGGGATGCGGCCCATTCTGCACCAGCTTTTGGAGACAGGCGGACTTATCAGATGGACATTGCAAACGGAAAGGAAGCTATGCGAGAAATCGCTTCTGATATAGATGAAGGCGCGGACATTGTTATGGTAAAACCAGCCCTTGCATATTTGGACATCGTAAAAGAGGCCTCTCTCAATTTCGACTTGCCGATTGCGACATACAATGTTTCTGGCGAGTATGCTATGGTAAAGGCTGCCGCAAAACTTGGCTATATTGATGAAAAGCGCATTGTTATGGAAAATATGATTGCCATGAAACGTGCAGGGGCAAAAATCATAATTACATATCATGCTCTTGATGTCGCTGCTTGGCTGAAAGAAGAATAGGTGAAAAAATGATAAAAGAAACAAAATCCGCAAAACTTTTTGAAGAAGCTCAGAACCTTATGCCAGGCGGCGTGAACAGTCCTGTAAGGGCGTTCCGTTCAGTCGGTCGTACGCCACGCTTTATAGCAAAAGCAAAAGGCTCAAAAATCTGGGACGTAGATGAAAACGAGTACATAGACTATGTTTGTTCATGGGGACCCGGAATTTTGGGACACGCATTCCCTGCAGTCGTAAAGGCTGTTCAGGATGCCTGCGAGAGAGGGCTTTCATATGGTGCTCCTACAGCGGGAGAGGTTCGCATTGCAAATCTTATCAGAAAACTGATTCCTGCAATGGAGATGATGCGTCTTGTAAGCTCTGGCACAGAAGCTGTTATGAGTGCAATCCGTGTTGCAAGGGGATTCACAAAGCGTGACAAGATTATAAAATTTAAGGGGTGCTATCACGGTCATTCTGATGGCTTGCTGGTAAAAGCTGGCTCGGCAGCACTTACAACGGCTGTTCCAGACAGTGCGGGCGTTCCTGCCGATTATACAAAAAATACACTTGTTGCTCTTTACAATGATAAGGACTCTGTTCAGAAGCTTTTTGATGCGAATAAAGACCAGATTGCTGCCGTAATAGTAGAACCTGTGGCAGCGAATATGGGCGTTGTGCTTCCAGAAAGCGATTTTTTGCAGTTCCTACGTGAAATTACAGAAAAAAATGGCTCACTGCTGATTT
>CADCRJ010000092.1 GCA_902803735.1 uncultured Spirochaetaceae bacterium | reverse complement strand
CTGTCATTGCCAAACGACCATCTGAGTCGATGTTGATTTTACAAACTGCTGATTTTGCAGCTTTGCGGAGCTGTTCTTCTGGAATTCCTACTGAATCAGGAATCTTTCCGCCGTACTGCTCGATCATTTTTACATACTCAACTGGAACTGATGAAGATCCGTGGAGTACGATTGGGAATCCAGGCAATTTTTTCTCGATTTCTTCGAGAACATCAAATGCGAGTGGTGGTGGAATCAAAACTCCGTCAGGAGTTCTTGTGCACTGAGCTGGAGTAAATTTGCAGCGTCCGTGGCTTGTTCCGATTGAGATTGCGAGTGAGTCTACACCAGTTTTTGAAACGAAGTCCTGAACTTCCTCTGGTTTTGTGTATTTTGACTCTTCTGCAGCTACGTCATCCTCAACACCGCCGAGAACACCAAGCTCTCCCTCAACAGTTACGTCGAACTGGTGAGCATAGTCACAAACTTTTTTTGTGAGAGCAACGTTTTCATCGTAAGGAAGGGCAGAACCGTCGATCATTACAGAAGAAAAACCGTTGTCGATACAATCTTTTGCAACTTCAAAGCTTGGACCGTGATCCAAATGGAGAACGATAGGAATATCATATCCAAGCTCGTGTGCGTACTCTACTGCACCTTTTGCCATGTTGCGGAGCAATGTTCCGTTAGCATACTGGCGAGCACCTTTTGAAACCTGAAGGATTACAGGTGATTTTGTTTCAACGCAAGCCTGAATAATAGCCTGCATTTGTTCCATATTATTGAAATTATATGCTGGAACTGCATATCCACCTTTGATTGCTTTGGCAAACAACTCTTTTGTGTTTACCAGGCCAAGTTCTTTGTAACTTGTCATAATGTCTCCCAAAAAACAATATTGACATATATATTAAGAGTGTTTCTTCTATAAATCAAGAGGTATTTGATTTTTGTATGGCAATCTCTCGGAATTTAATTGAAAATAACATGAAATATGATTCTGTTATCTTTTTTGTAAAGCTTCTTAAAATGATTTGACAAAGATACACATGAGAAATATAATATTTTTATTGTCGGGCAGAAGAAAACTACCGACAATAAATATGGAGTATTCTTAGCAAGGTAGGAATGCTTCAAAAGAAATGAAGGAGTTCTAAATGAAAAAGGGCGCAGTAGTCTTTACAAGTCTTGCTCTTTTGCTTGCGTTTTGTATTCCAGCAGTTGCGCAACCCAGCAATAGAGCCGTAGAGACCATTGTTATCGAAAAATTCGACAACGATGGGGCAAATGAATGGACATGGAATGTCGCAGCAAGCAATTATGTTGATTCGGAAAAAGGTTTCCCGAAACTTAACTATTTTGAGGGACAGCCAAATTCTCTGAAGTATTTGAATGCTAGCGGAGAGTCTTCTCCAAAGGTTCTCGGTGTAAAAACAAGTTACCTCCGCAAGGGAGAGAACTGGTTTGAAGTTTACCCAGAGAAAGAGGGAAAACCTTATGAAATTCCACTTATTGGAACAGTAACTCAGATTGATTTCTGGGCTTGGGGTGCAAATTACCTCTATAAACTTGATCTTTTGATTCGTGATGCAGATGGTCGTGTTTATACACTTCCTGCTACAACAATGGCTTATAAAGGTTGGAAGAACATCATCGTTCAGATTCCATCTTCTATCAGACAGCATTCAAGACTTCGTTCTGGTCCAAAGAGTCTTACATTCGTAGGATTCAGAGTTCACACAGATCCAGATGAATACGTTGATGACTTCAATATCTTCTTTGATCAGTTGAAGTATACAACTAACACATTGAGTGATATTTATGATGGTTATGATTTGAGTGAGGCTGATTTCGGTAATTCAGCTTCATCTGAGAGTAAAGAGTAAGTGAGGGAAAAGGAATGAAAAAATTACTTACTGTTGCAATAGCATTGGCAACTGCAGGATTGTTGTTTGCTCAGGAAAGCCTTTCTTCTCCTGACCCAACAGTTATTGGAAATGATTCTGCAAGACAAGCTTTGAGAGAAGTTTCTGTTGATAAATTTGAATTGGAAGGAAGCTGGTATGCTTCAATTTCACCAGATAATGGTGTAATTAGCTCACGCCTTTTTGACGGTTCTCCAGCAGGAAAAGAACCTCTCGCTGGTGAAGAAGAAGTTCCAGATTCAAAAGTTCTTGGTATTAAAGTAGAGTTCTTCCATCGTGGACTTAACTCTTTCTATATCAGATCTGCTCGCCCAATCCCAATCGAGGGTGTAACAAAGACAATTTCTCTTTGGGTTGCTGGTCGAAACATGGATCATGAGTTGTATGTTTTGGTTCAGGACTACTATGGACACAATTTTGAGTTGTATGTAGGTACACTCGGATTCAGCGGCTGGAAGAAAATGCAGGTTGCTGTTCCACCAACTCCAGATGGAGAGCATGGAATTATCCAGCAGAGTGCTTATGACGGAGTTCGTCCAGGTCTTCGTATCGTAGGTTTCAGAGTTGATTGTAACCCAGTTTTGGCTCGTGGAACATACTACCTCTACATGGATGATATGCGTGCTGTAACTGATCTTTACGACCTCGAAAATCGTGATGAAGATGATATGCACGATGACTGGTAGTCGTTAGTAAAAAACCAACCTCACAGAGGTTGGTTTTTTTTATTTTAAACAAAAGTCTAAAAACTGTATTTGTTCTAATCTCTTGTAAGTTGAATCATTTATATGTAGAATTGTTGCATGAACCTCAATGACTTTCACATAAATGCTTATAAAAATGCTGGAAGATTTGATTTACACGCAAAAAACGAAAAAGAAAATAAATTACTTCCTGAAGAAAAAAAACAATCTATATTGAACAAAGATAGCTCTTCAATGACAAAAGCTCTTGTTTCTGGTGGCCTTTTGAAAGTTCCTGCCATGCCTAAAGAAAAGGATGGGCGTGACAATGTTTATCGTCGGGTTGCAAAGTTCTTGTTGCTTATTGGTGTTGACGAAGCTTCTAAAATACTGCCTCATTTGACTGAAGAGCAAACTGAGAAGATTATTCCTGAGATTGCTTCTATTCAAAGGGTTGATCCAGACGAAGCCGAAGCGATTCTTGAAGAATTTCAGTCTTTATTGCATAAGGCTAGGGAAGACGGTGGCGTTGATACAGCTCGTACAATTCTTGAAAAAGCCTTTGGAACAGAGCAAGCGAATAAAATGCTTGATAAGATTGTTCCTTTTCAAGCAGGCAAACCCTTTGAGTATCTGCAGGAAGCTGATAGCGATAAGATTTCTCAGCTTTTGAAGGATGAGTCAAATGCCGTAAAAGCTCTCGTTTTGTCATATCTTCGTCCTAAAATCTCGGCTGAGGTAATTCAAAAAATGACACCAGCTGATAAAAAAGATGTAATCATTCGTCTTTCAAGACTAAAAGATATTAGCCCTGATGTTTTGAAACGTGTTGATGCCGCAATGAACGAAAAACTTAAACATGTGTCGATTCAGAAAGCTGATACTATTGACGGACGTTCAGCTCTTGCTCAAATCCTAAAGCGAATGTCGCCAGAGTCAGAGGAGGAGTTGCTTGATACGCTTTCTAATCAGGATCCTGATTTGGGTGCTGATTTGAGAGAACGTTTGTTTACGTCAGAAGATGTTATTTCTGCTGATGATAAATTTGTGCAGAATTATCTTAGATCTATGTCTGATGACGATATTGCCTTGCTCCTTGCAAACAAATCAGATGAATTTCGTAGAAAGATACTTAAAAATGTTTCAACTAATCGAGGTAACTCTATATTGGAAACTGAACAAATTAACAAACCTATGCGCCGTGCTGATGTAGAACGTGTTACAAGTCATTTCTTTGCTGATTTGAGAAGAGCCTTTGAGGAAGGAAAATTATTTATTGATGGGCGTGATGGAGAAATGTATGTCTGAAATTTTAAAGAAAGGTGAAACTTATAAATCTTTTGAGGTTACAGAAGTCTTTGAGCTGTCTGATTACCATTCTCTTGCAATACATTTAAAAGAAAAAAGAACTGGTCTTGAGATTCTGCATCTTTTGAACGATGACGAGGAAAATCTCTTTTCATTTTCTTTTAGGACTTTGAATAATAAAGCAAACGGAGCTGCACATATCCTTGAGCATTCTGTCCTTTGTGGTTCAGAGAGATTTCCTTTGAAAGATCCGTTCGTTGCTTTGTCGAATCAAAGTGTAAAGACCTATCTAAATGCAATGACCTACCCTGACAGAACGGTTTTTCCAGCAAGCTCTACCGTAAAAGCTGATTATTTTAATCTTATGAATGTTTACGGTGATGCTGTATTTTTTCCTTTGCTTGAGCCTGAGATTTTTATGCAGGAAGCTCATCGTCTTGAGGTTGATGACAGCGGAAAGCCGTCTATTCAGGGTGTTGTCTATAACGAGATGAAAGGAAACTACTCATCTTTTGATTCTGTGGCTTCTGATTTTTGCAATTTGGGATTGCTTTCAGGTTCTGTATACGAAAAGGATTTTGGAGGTGACCCTCTTGAAATCCCATTGCTCTCACATGAAGAGCTTCTTGCGTTTCATAGGAAATGGTACAGACCAGATAACTGTTTTATTTTCCTTTATGGAAATATTCCGACTCAGGAGCAGCTTGATTTTATTGATTCTAATTTTCTTTCAAGACTTGAAAAAAAATATCCAGAAGTAGTCTCTAAGCAGAGCATTTTTTCTATGCCAGATTTTTTGAAGCAGATTACCTCTGCCGAAGTTTCTTGCCCTGTGGACTTTGAGCGGGAAGCACCTAGTGGGGATAATGAGAACGAAACTGGGGCTTCTGTCCTTGTCGACTGGCGTTTTGGAAAGATTCCTGATGCTGCTACATATATGAAGTATATTGTGCTTTCTGGCGTACTGTTGAATCACGATGGCTCGCCGTTGCAAAAAGCTCTTCTTGATAGCGGGCTTGGCGAGGATGTGTCTCCTTTTACGGGCTTTTCGAGCTTTATGTATGATTCAATGTTTTCTGTGGGGCTTAGGGGCGTAAAGGCTGGTAATGAGCGAAAAGTTCAGCAGCTTGTGTTTGACACTTTGACTGAAATCGCAAAAAACGGAGTTTCTCAAAAAGATATTGATTCCATAATGATGACATTGGAATTTTCTTACAGGGAGATAAAACGAAGCGGGGGACCTTACTCGCTTGTTCTTATGAACCGTGCTGTTTATGGCTGGACCTATGGTTATGATTTAAAAAGTCAGTTCAGATTGCGTTCAATACTGGAAAAAGTCCGTAAAAAAATTGAAGAGAATCCTGATTTCATAAAAACGATGATTCAGAAATGCTTGCTTGAAAATAATGCAAGGAATTTTGTAGTTGTACGTCCGTCTAAATCTTATGTAGAAAACAGGGAAAAAATCGAAACTGAATTGATACAGAGGCTTTTTTCTGAAACTGACGTTGAGAGCATAAAAAAACGCTGTGATGCCCTCCACGAGTTCCAAAGCAAGGCAGATGACGTTTCTTGTCTACCTCATTTGAATCCGAAAAACTTCATTGTAGACGGAAAACCTCTGATGAGCGTTATAAATACTGAGATTCAGACTGTAAAAGGTGCCGATGGCTCGGATGTTCCTTTGTTCAAGAACGTTGAGAATACAAATGGAATCGTTTACTTTGATTTGGGATTTCCTGCGGACGTTCTGGAGCCAGCTGATTATCCGCTTCTCCCTGCGTTTTGCGAGGCTGTCAGTTCGTGTGGCTGGAAAGACCTTGACTGGGCAAAGACTGCCGAACTTTGTTCCATGCACTTGGGATTTTTTGTGGCTTCCTTGCTTTCATCGGATGTCTCAAATTCGCCAAAATCGCAGGAGTTTATGGAAAAGCACTATTGGTGCGGACGAGAATGGGTTGTTTTCAAAATCGCAATGATTGAGGAAGAAATCCCTAATGCGTTGAATATTCTGCGCGATTGCTTGCAGGGTACAGATTTCTCAAATTCCAAGAGATTGAAAGATGTCATTCTTGAAATGAAAAACGACTTGGATTCGTCTATTGTTCCAAATGGGCACACATTTGCTTCGCTTAGGGCTTTATGCAAGACTACAAGGGGCTGTGCTGTTGACGAAATCTGGAACGGGCTTTCGCAGCTTTACACGATTCACAGTCTGTCTGTTGGTAATATGAATGATGTCGCCGAGAATTTCCGCAGAATCTTCAAGGCATTGAAAGATGGCGGTAGCTTTATTCATATTACTGGAGAGCAATCAGGTGTAGATAAGATTCTTGATTCAGTTGCAAGTTTTATTGCAGAGACTGAAATTACAGCCCCAAAGAAAAAAAATGCCGTAAATGTCTCTGATTTCTTTAAGCTTACAAATCTTGAGTCTGATTCAGTACAAGGAGGTGACTCATTCGAAGTTTGCCAGATACCAGGCCAGACGGGCTTTGCTTCTGAATGTATTCCTGCTGCGAATTTTGCTACGCAGGAACATTCTTTTGAGAATGTTTGCACGCATTGGCTTTCGAATACACTCCTTTGGGAAAAAATAAGGACGATTGGCGGGGCTTATGGGGCTTACTGTTCGATTGACTCAAGCCCTGGAACCCTTTCGTTTTCAACTTACAGGGATCCAAGTCCTTTTGCTTCATGCACAACTTTTGAGAATTGTCTTAAGATTGCTTCTGAGCAGGATTTTGACAAAGATGATGTTGAGAAAGCTGTCGTTGGTTGCTACAGCCATTGGTTAACACCTCTTACACCGAGAGGGCGAGGCTCTATAGGCTTGCAACGAACGCTTTATGCTGTTTCTGATGAGGAGCGTGCAAAAAATTTGCTGTGGCTGCTTAACTGTAACGTCGAGCAATTGAAGCGATGTTTTGCGAACCTTTACAAGACTGCTTCTGAAAATGCGGGACGGTTCAAAAAACGCCGCGTAGTGCTTTGCGGAAAAGGAATTGTTAAATCTGAAAATTTTACTGGAAGATTCATCATTTTGCCGTTATAATAAATAATATGGCTGCCTGAAATATTGGCAGCCTGTTCCCATAATTTATTGGGGGTGTTTTTATGCAAGATGAAAAAATAGAAAAATGTGTAAGAATGATGAGAAAATTGGTTTCTGATGTTCAAGGAGCACCTTATCCTGGCGAAAACTTTGAGCCAGAGCTTTACAAAATTTGGTATGAACACGTTCAGCGAGTTGCTGTTGAGTGCTTCAAGTATCTTGATGATAATTATCCCCAGAATCAGTCAAATTTCACAAAAAAATTGGATAATCTGTTTGCTAACTGAATTTTCTAAGGTCTAATTTTTTTTGCGCCGATATTAAATCAGAGAATTGTTTTCAAAGATGGCAAGGTGCAAAAAAATGGCTGGCTCGAAAAAAAATCAACGATTCGATCAATATCTTTTACGTGGAAAGTTACGCCATGAGGGTTTTGAAAAATGGCGCTATGATTTCTGTGCTGTTCACAAAGATACTGGTGTCGAAAAGAAATTTTTTATTGAAATGTATTTGGTGAATCCCGCAATATCTCCGAAGGTTGCGGTTATTGCCCAGAAGTCTCGTTTGGCTTTTTCGGAAAATGATTTGCAGTATGCGCTTGCTGGAACTATGGCTACAAAGAATGCCGAGCCTGAGGTGGTTGTTCGTCCTTCGTACGTTCTGATAAAGGCTGGAATGTTTGGTGAGAATGGTAAGCAGATAAACAATTTCTTACCGTCTGCTCAACTGTCTTATTCAAAGGATTCTGGTGTATTCAAAGTTGGGGATTGTTCCTTCTCTTCATATTCATTGACAGGTTCTGTTTATGTTTCAGAGGATGATTTGAGGGAAAAGCCAGAGTTGTCTTGCAATGCAGGTGCAATGGACTGGGAATTGACCTTTAAGAGGGATATTTCTTGTGGACTTATGGGCTTTAAGCAAGATACTGTATGGGTTCCTACAGGAGCAAAAACTTCTTTTTCGGGAACTATTCACATTGACGGCGAAGAATTTATAGCATATCCGCAAAATTCTTTTGGTTATTCTGATAAAAAATGGGGCATACATCTAAATGACCCATATTTCCATTTGTCTTCAAGTAAACTGACTAGTATAATTACAGGAAAGTCCATGACAAATTCCTGCTTAGTTATTGATGGTGAGTACAATGGCAAAATACAGGCATTCCTTAATGTTGACGGACACAATTTCAGAATTGCACGCCCATCGCTTTTCAAATGTTTCTCAGAATTCCACGAGTGTACGCAGATGCCGACGGACGAGGACGGAGAAAAGCTTCACTGGTCTTTGAGCATACATAAGGGCAAATATGTTATAGATATTGATGTATTCTGCAGGGCAGAAGAAATGTTTGTCCGAGACTATGAGATTCCGCAAGGACGAAGAACTTTGATAAAGGTTCTTGGTGGCGGAACAGGCAAGGGAGAAGTTCGTATTTACAAGAAAATACACAAGAACCTTGAGCTGCTTGAGCATGCAAATATCTATGATGTTAGTTGTGATTTTGGACAAAAAGAAGAAATCGGAAAACTCGATGACGATTTCGAAAATACACTAGATTAATTTATAATACATATTTCTTACTTACTTTTGAAAGCGGCATGATTTTGTGCCGCTTTTTTTATTCTAAAAGTTGCCGATTTTGAATTTTATCATTATGTTCAAAAGTGAAAGAATTAAAATCGGAGGTAAAAAATGAACTATGAGCAATTTACATTGAAGCTTCAGGATGCGATTCAAAGTGCGACGGCTCTTGCTCAACAAAGCGACCACAGCGAAGTCGGACTGGAACATCTTTTGATAGCATTGCTTGAGCAGAAAGACGGCATGGTTCCGCCGATTATAGAGAGAATTGGTGTACGTACTGCAGATTTGATTTCTGCTGCTAAAGCACTCCTTGATACTTATCCTCATGTTTCTGGCAATATTCAGTTGTCATTTTCTGGCGAGGCACAGAAAGTGATTGCAAAGTCAGAAAAGGAAATGTCTTCACTAAAGGACTCTTTCCTTTCTGTTGAGCATGTTTTGCTTGCTATGTCTGAGAGCGATTCGCGCGTTGGCGATTTATTGCGAAAAAATGGAGTTACGCGGCAGGCTGTTATGGAAGCCTTGAAAAGCGTGCGAGGAAATCAGCGCGTGGACTCGCAGGATCCAGAAAGCAAGATGCAGTCACTTGAAAAGTACTGTACGGATCTTACTGCAAGGGCGAGACAGGATAAAATCGACCCAGTTATTGGGCGAGATGAAGAAATTCGCCGTGTAATGCAAGTCTTGGTAAGACGAACAAAAAATAATCCTGTGCTTATTGGTGAGCCAGGTGTTGGTAAGACTGCAATTGTTGAGGGGCTTGCCCGTCGAATTGCTTCTGGTGATGTTCCTGAGTCTCTAAAAGACAAGAGACTGCTTTCTCTTGATATGGGAAGCCTTGTTGCTGGAGCTAAATTCCGTGGTGAATTTGAGGAACGCCTAAAAGCTGTGATTACGGAAGTTGCAAAAAGTGAAGG
>CADCRJ010000091.1 GCA_902803735.1 uncultured Spirochaetaceae bacterium | reverse complement strand
CCTAATGATTTTTTTCTGCAATTATTAAGTTTTTATTATACTTGAATAATCATGCTTAAAATTCTAAAATAATTTCACGTATGGAAAATTCTAATTTAATAACTGAATTCTTGGACAAAGCTGTTATTGACGCACTTTCTGTTTTGATTTCTACTTCTGATGCGAATAAAATAACAAATTCAGCATCCGTTGTAGCAAATTCGTTCGGTTCTGGAGACTTCAGAATTTCTACGCAAGAAGATGAGAAAAAGCTGATTACAAGTTTCAAGAAGAATCTTTCGCTTCTTATTGAAAAAACTTGGGTCGAGCAATTTGACATCTCATTAAAAGAAGAAGTTCTTTATAAGCTCGGACAGTTTTGTTCATCCGTCGAACAAAGCAAATGGTCTGAATCGTACAAAACCTTCATTAAGATTTTGAACGACGCGGTTTATTTGATGTTCGGTGCACAAACTAAGTCACCAGAATTTTCCGAATATGCGCTTCGTATCGACCCGGAGTTTGGTATCTTCTGGTGGTACGTATCGAATCTTCCGCTTGAAAATGACTGGACAGAAGACAAAAACCGTGCAATAGAACTTGTCGCAATGTTTTTCCTTGCAAATTATTAAGCTAAAACTTAGTAATTTGCAAAATTACTAAAAGTAAGGCTCGCATAAGGCGGGCTTTTTTAGTATAGGTTATTTCTCAAAACTAAAATTTTCAGAAGCTTCCTATATTTTACCTTTAATAAGGAAATGAATATGAATAATCAAGAATTTGATAAACTTGCTCGCTCCCTCAAAAAAAGCTCACAAGAGCTTGCTCTTTTGACCGCGGAGCAAAAAAACAAGGCTCTTTCAGCCGTCGCCGACTCATTGTTAGCCCATAAAGCCAATATTTTAGAAGCAAATAACAAAGATTTGGAGCGCTCAAGAAACGCAGGCATGAGCGAGGCTCTTTTGGAACGGCTGATGCTCAACTCCAGCCGAATAGACAGCATTGTTACAAGCATAAAAGATATTATATCTCAGACTGACCCTCTCGGCGAAGTAACAGCAGGATGGTCAACAAAGGGTGGACTGCAAATCCGACAGGTCAGGGTTCCACTAGGCGTTGTCGCAATAATTTATGAAAGCCGTCCTAACGTAACCGTAGACGCTTTCTGTCTTGCATTCAAAAGTGGCAATTCAATACTTCTGAGAGGCTCGTCGAGCGCGGAGGACTCAAACAAAGCAATCACAACCGCAATAAAAGAAGGCTTGGCAAAGGCAGGCTCACAGCTGGGGCTTTCATGGATGAAGGACACAATAGAACTGTGCGAGCCAGAAAAAGACCACTCTGACGTAGACTTGATTCTTTCTGCACGCGGAAAAATTGACTGCGTACTGCCACGCGGAGGCGCAAAACTCATACAGAGAGTCGTACAAAACGCAAAAGTCCCTGTAATTGAGACTGGAGCCGGAATCTGCCATTTGTTCGTAGATTCAAGCGCAGATTTACAAAAAGCAGCAAAAATAGCGGAGAACGCAAAAATCCAGCGACCAGGAGCCTGCAATGCGATAGAAACAATTCTCGTGCATACAGCCGTTGCAGAACAATTTCTGCCGATGCTTGAAGAAACACTCGCTGGCAGAGTCGAACTGCGCTGCGACAAGGTTTCTTATGAGATTCTTGAAAAAACAGCAAAATACCCGCAAAAAATACAGCAGGCAAAAGACGAGGACTTTGGATTTGAGTTCCTAGACCTTGTATGTGCCGTAAAAATCGTTGCGGACGTAAACGAGGCAATCAGCTACATCAACGAGCACTCAACAAAGCATTCCGAGACAATCTGCACAGAAAGCCGTGCAAATGCAAGGGCTTTTCAGTCCCGCATAGACAGCGCATGTGTTTATGTTAACGCAAGCACAAGATTCTCTGATGGAGGAGAGTTTGGTTTTGGTGCCGAAGTTGGAATAAGCACTCAAAAGCTACATGCCCGCGGTCCAATGGGAATAAAAGCATTGACTACGACAAAATTCCTGATAGACGGAGACGGTCAAATTCGTTAAAAAAGGTAAAAATATGGAAAATTTAGCTTCAATAAAAGATGCATTAGCGCAGGCAAGAAAAATTGTCATAAAAATAGGCTCAAATACTCTGGCAAAGGCAGACGGTACGCAGAACACGGATTTTATGCGTGATTTTGCCCGCCAGTGCTCGAACCTCATAAAAAACGGAAAGCAAGTTGTTGTAGTCTCTTCAGGAGCACAGGTTTCTGGAGTCTCAACCCTAAAAGAATGGGCACGCAAAAAGGACGTGCATTTTAGGCAGGCTCTGTGTGCAATCGGACAGGTTGAGCTAATGTCTCAATGGCGAAAGGCTTTTGGGGAATTCGGACTGCACATAGGACAGCTTTTGTTCACAAAAGATGATTTTGAGGACAGCCACCGCTCACTCAACATCCGAAACACGCTCTTTACGCTGGTTGATGAAGGAGCCGTTCCTGTCATAAACGAAAATGACTCTATTGCTACTGATGAGTTCTCTATCGGGGACAATGATAACCTGTCAGCCCTTACGGCGATTCTCTGGAGTGCAGATTTACTGATTCTTTTCAGCGACATTGACGGAATCTACACGGACAATCCAAAAACTAATCCTGCCGCCGAGCTTATTGAAACAGTTCCAGATATTGCCGCTCTCAGAAAAAGCATCACAATCGGAGGGACAAATTCCTTCGGAACAGGTGGAATCGAGACAAAGATTCAGGCTGCAGAAAAAACTGTTGTCTACGGAATTCCTATGCTGCTTGCAAATGGCGGCAGAGAAAATATTCTTGACCAGCTTGTTGAAGGAAGTGCAAAAGGAACACTTTTCTTGGCAGAATAGCAAATTACAATTTGCAAATAAAAAGGAGCACATTATGGAAAAGATCGGATTTATCGGAATGGGAAACATGGCACAGGCACTCTGCGCAGGTTTCATAAAATCGGGCAAAGCACCACAAATCGAGGCTTTTGCACCAAATCAAGAAAAACTTAAAGCAAACGCCGAGAAATTCGGTTTTACTCCTCGTGCTTCCGTAACGGAGCTTGTCGATTCTTGCGGGATTATCATAATGGCTTGTAAGCCGTATCAGATTGTAAGCGTTCTCTCGCAAGTCCGCTCAAACCTTGCAGGAAAAGCCCTTGTCTCTGTCGCTGCTGGCTGGGGCTTTGCAAAATATGAGACATTCGTTGAGAAATCAACCAGGGTTCAGTTCGTAATGCCAAACACGCCTGCTATGGTTGGAGCTGGCGTAATGCTTTTTGAAAAGACAAATTCCCTTAGAGAAGATGAACGCAAAGAACTCATGGACTTGTTCTCTTCAGTCGGAATCGTAGAGGAACTTGAAGACTCCCTGATGGGTATTGGAGGAGCTGTAGCTGGCTGTGGACCTGCGTTCGTAGACCTTTTTATAGAAGCCTATGCGGATGCTGCCGTAAAATACGGCATTTCAAGAACAACAGCTTACAAGCTCGTTTCTCAAACCCTGCTCGGCTCTGCAAAACTTCAGCTTCAGACTGGCACACATCCTGCAATGCTTAAAGATGCGGTCTGTTCACCAGGCGGCACAACAATTCGAGGTGTCTCTGCGCTTGAAAAAGCAGGTTTCCGTGATGCTTGCATTTCCTCAATAGATGCTATTATGGAAAAGAAACAGGCAGACAAATAGAATTAGCCTTTTTCGGGAACTTCGTTTTATAAACCATAGGTTCCCGAAAAAGACAAGAAACGGCTATCATTGAGAAAGAATTTTAAGATAAACCTTATTCAATGATGCAGCGTTTAGAATATCATTACTCACCGAATTTCTTAATTAAGTCTTCGTGGTTTTTGCAGCCTGTTTTAGAGTAGATTCGTGAGAGATAATTTTCAACGGAGCGTTCAACAATATTCATTTCTTTTGCAATCTGTGTGCGGCTCTTTCGTTCAATCAGTTTTTTGAACACAGCCTGTTCCTGCCGTGTAAGTCCGTCAAAAATAGTTTTATAAGTAAACAAAGGCGCAACAAGAGTCTGCTGAACATAAGTATTTCCACCAAGAACTGCTTGAATTGCAGCAAACAGCTCAGTTTCTGGAGCAGACTTTACAACAAAACCATTTGCACCACCTTCAATTGCAAGCGATACAATTCCAGGCTTTGCGTACATTGAATAGACAATAACTTTTATTGAAGGAAGATTTGTTTTTACTTCCCGCAGAATATCAAGACCGCTTTCTTCTCCCAGAAACAAATCAAGAATCAGAATATCAGGCAACTTTGATTTTTTTGAAAGCTCATTGAGCTTTTCAAGACATTCTGATTTTGAAACCGCATAGCCAATGCATGAGTAACGGCTTCTCTCACAAATCAACTGGCGGATTCCCCTGTTCGTGAGGGTATGATCTTCTACTACAAAAAAAGTTACTTCATGTTCCATAATTTAATTCACTCGCTGCTGAATAGTTGCCACACGTTTAAAAATACTAATTTGAGTTCCCTCACCTTTATCCGAGCTGATTGAAAAATCTGCACCGATAAGCTGACATCGTTTCTTCATTCCGACAAGACCAAAATGTTTTGCACCGCCTATTCTGCTGAAACCAGAATTTCCGTACAGTTCCGCATCACAGTCAAAACCGCAGCCGTCATCGCTTATAAAAATATACAAGCCACTCTCTTCGTTTTCAGTTGCGTTACGAATCAGAATTACGGCTTCGTCAGCACCTGCATGCTTTATGATATTTGTAAAAGATTCCTGAGCTATGCGGTAAAGATTTAAGATATCATTTTCATCTAAAAAAGAAGTGTCCGTATCATCAGGCATTGAAAGACGGAATTTTACATTACAGGTCTGAGACATTGAAGCACACAAGTTTACAAGATTTGCTTTTAAATCTTTTTTTGTAATATCAGCCGGCGAAAGATTATAACTGATAAGACGAACCTGTGACAACGAGTTTTCAAGAATCTGGACAGCCTCACTAATATTCGCAACAGCATCATTTTTTTGAAGAAGATTCCTGCAGTAACGTAAATCCTGAGCAACAGTATCGTGAAGCTCGCGTGCAATTCTGGAGCGTTCTTCTTCCTGCCCGTGAATTGTGTACAAAAGATATTCGTTTGAATCGCTCAAACTTTTCTTTGATTTTAAGAAGCGGATTAAAAGCATTACGCTGACAAAAATCATCACAAAGAAGAGAATGTCAAAAACAATAAAAAAAATGATGTAATTTTCTACGGCACGCTCAAGCTCTTCAATAGTCTGAGTATGATTCATAATTATCTTCTCTCAATAAATCGTTCGCAAAAGCGATAGATTCCGTAGCCGCAAAATGTAGCAATCAGACGATCCGCAAAAGAAATTGGAATCTGAGCCAGAATACACGAGGAAAGCAGACTGAACCTGTGATGTACGAACGACTCCGTAAAGGTCTTTATTGGGTTCATCATATCTGGAACATCGAAGTATATGTAATGAAAGTAATCTATGAATCCGCTTGAGACTATAGAACAAAATGAAGAAATCATCGTAATAAGCAGAAGGTACAAAATCGTTACGGACGCGGAGATTCTAAACTCGCTTTTCTGCCGTGCAAAATACCATGTCGTAATTACAATCAAAATCCCGCATATCGTATAGAAGAAAATAAAAGGATCGGAGACCCCCTCATGGCAAATCCATAAAAGCGAATTAATAAGGTTGTAGACGATTGAAACACAAAGAGCCGGAACAAGCCCGCAGTAAAACACAACAACAACCGTAAAAATCGTGTCAAAAAAAAGCGGGATACTTAGTCCGTGATAAAAAATTTCTGTAGTAATAAAATTTAAAATTTCTGCGATAATACAAATTACAACTGTTCTAAGGATTCTTGGCATATTGTAAATTATATCCCATAAATTAGAGTTTGTTGATGAATTCATTTTATTTAATTCGTCTGCATAGGATTTTTACAACATAGCAGCAACAGCCACAACCGATGCTGCTCGTTGTCAGAGCGAGTTCCCGTGCCCTATTCTTTGAGTCCGTTTTTATCCATGTAGTCTTTTATTGCATTCAAATCCGCACCAGAATCTATAATCTCAAGCAAGCCGGGAAGAGTTTTTTGCCAGCTTTCAAATTCTTCTTCTGGAAGCGCAACTAAAACATCATCGTCCATATCATCAGTAGAAATCATAACATGACATACGCCTTTATGGTCATACGGAATACAGCTCACATTTTTATAGTCGCTCGTCATTTTATCTATGATATCATCAATATCCAGGGCTGGTGCGGCTTTAGTTTTTTTCTTTGCCGATGTGTTTTTTCCGCCATCGATTTTTACCCTGGCATCCTTTTTATGTGCGTTTGCCATTTCGTCTTTGCAGATTATTTCGTCCAGATAAATCCAAGGATGAAGTTTTGATTTAGGTTTTTCTACATATTTCAACCACTCAGCCATTGTTCCGTTAAAGTGAACTTCCTGAACGCCGCTCCTAGAAAAAACACCGGCACCAAGGAATCTTATGGTTGATGGAAGCGTAACGCTTTTAAGTCCGCTGCAAGCATAGAACGCTTCATCGAAAATTGCTTCAAGACCTTCTGGTAAATCAATAGATTCTAAACCGGTACATCCATTGAATGCTTTGAAAGAAATTTTCTTAAGAGTAGATGGAAGTTTTATTGTTTTTAAATTTTTCAAGTTCTCAAACAGATTGTGAGAAACGATGTCAGCACCTTCCAGATATTCTACAGAAGAAAGGGATGTACAACCATCAAATGCTTTTTCAGTAAGATTGATTCCTTCTTTTGCAGGACTTGGAATTATAATGGACTCCAAAGAGGAGCATTCTGTAAACATATCTCCCCATAAATCACATACAGAAGGAAGTTTAATTTTTTTAAGGCTTTTACAATATGAAAATATATCAAATTGCAGGTCATCCACACTTTCTGGAACTTCAATTGTTGTCAAACCGCTGGAATGAAAAGCTTTTGATGCAATTGTTCTAAGCGTCTGCGGAAGTTTTAACTCTTTCAGCTTTTTGCACCGAAAAAATGACATTATCCCAATTGTTGTAAGTCCTTCAGGTAAATCTACAAGAGCAAGTTCCTTACAGTCGTAGAAAGCTCGTTTTGGAATTGTTTTAACCTTTGAAGGAATTTTTATTGCACTAAGTTTTTGGCACAGCTCAAAAGCACCTTCACAAATTTCTTCAAGGGCTTCTGGCAACTCTACTGATTCCAGATTCTTACATTCTTTAAAAGCTTCTTTTCCAATCTTAGTAATATTGTCTGGAATCTTTGCACTCACGATATCAGGATTGCATCTAATTAAGGTTGTACCATCGATAAAAAACTCATTTTCGTGACTTGGCATATAAAAAATTCCTCTGCTTAGCTCCATGATTTTGTTTAATATTATATTTGATGAGGTTGGATTTTATTTAAGAATTTTGTCATAAAATTTTGTGAATTTTTCACCGATTTTTATGAATTTTTTCATGTTTTGTTACTGCTTTAAAAAAATATATTGTTAATCATCTGTTCTGAAAATGCAGGTCATAATCGTAATTGACACGCTGATTCAAGCTAGGACTAGACAGGAGTAAAAATCATGCACGAACTAAAAAAACTAATCAAATACAACCTGATAGCCTCTGTTATAGGAATAATTATTGTTCTTATAGTTGAAAATATTTTTTCAATTAAAGCAGGAAAGGGATGGTGCTATCTGGATTTTGAAGGGATGTTGCTTGTCGCCCGTGGCAGCTGTATCTTTTTTATGATTATTTATGTCTTTTGGTTTGTTTTAGAGGGTGGCTTCTTACTGACGCTTCTGGTATTTGGAGCTAGCATTTTATTTCAGGCAGCGACAGGTATTTATATTATAAATATCTCACCCAAAGTCAATGAAATTATAATACCAATAATTTTTTGGATATATTTTTTTGTTTTTGTTGGAGGTTTGCCTTAAAGCTCGCCCTTAGTATCTAGTATGGGGCTGTCCCATACTAGAACGCTTTCTGCATGTTTTCAGGACACGGCTACCGTCCGTCAGGAGCCTCCGCAATCTCCATGTTGAAGTAGCTTACACCGGCAGCTTCGTACTTCTTTCCGGGATACACGTCGAGGATGCGCAGCTCGTAGACGTTCATCACGATTTGGGGCTCGGTTATGTCGCGGAGGTCGATTTTCTGTATTTCAAAAGTATCCGCGAGCGTCACCGTCTTCGACTTTCCGTTCACCCTGTTCGTCACGAGAACCTTCTTGAGCCGCGAGTAGTCCTCAGGTTCTTTTACCATAGTACATCCGTTGCGGAACTCGATTATTCCCGTTGTCGGGCGGTGGCACTGCAAAAAGAGAACCCAGTCCACCGCAGAGCCGTCAAGGCAGACCCAGTCCGAGTGGTCTTCCTTCTCGATTATCAGAGACTCGTCGATTCCGTCGTCGTACTCCACGGGCGGCTCCTCGTTTTCGGCAACTTCCGCATTTTTCGCCGAATCCTCACCGTCCGCAGTCTTTTTCCCGGTCTCGGACGTATTCCCGTCAGTTTTTTCCGATGGATTCGCCCCGTCCGCCGGATTTTCTTCAGCCGACTCAGGTTCGGCAGGCGGCTTCGGCTTTCTGTGCCGCTCGACCCACGTGATTCCGAGCCGTCCGTGCCAGTTTCCGCTAAACCAGCTCATATCGAATAGCCCGTTGTTCTTGTCGGTCTCCTCGGGTCTATGCCACAGAACATCCATGCGGGAGTCGTAATTGTAGTACGTCCACTCGTCAATCGCAGTCGGCATATCCCAATATCCGATTCCCGCCGAGAAGCGCGAGTTCGCCGTGTTGATTTTGTCGCCGATGCAGTTGAACACGTCCGTTCCGAGTACATTGTGCGTTCCGAGAAAATGGTCATCGAGCCGCCCCGAGAAAACGAACGATTTTTTTTCGACGAACTGGCTCAGACTCGGCTCCGCCTTCAGAAGCTTGTATAATTTTCCGACCGCCTTTTCGAGCACCTCCATCTCCTTCTCAAGGCGCTTGTTCGGAGTGCGCCAGTCCTCGTCGGAAAAACGGTATCCGCGCAGGTCAGGAGGATCATCCTTAAAACGCACGACATGCGACACGAATTCGTTCTGGAGCTTTCCCCAGTATCCGTCCGCGGGAAGATAGAGGTAAATGCGGATACGGAACGCGAACAGGGACTGGTCGTAGGCAATCGGGCAGAACTCGTCAAGGCTCATCGACCGTATGTTCTCCGGGATTCTTATGCCTTCAGTGCGCACCTCGATTTTGATTTTGTCGAGGAACGGAAAATCCTTCGGGCGTTTTTCCCAGACCTCCATAATCCGCCGCTTTATCTCGTCCTCATATAAGTATCCGTACGCACCGTCGGAGACGGAATTCGCATAGACGTTGACCTTGTAAGTGTGAAAAGCGTCCGTCTCCTTCTCGCCGGCGGGGCGCACAAGCCCGTTCATCACGCGGATGGGAAAAAGCCCTTCCTGCCATCCCAGTCGCTGCGGCTTGAATTCCTGCCCCCAGTACTTTACCTCGTAGAACGACGATTTTGTGTCCCAGTGCATGTACGTCTCCATGTCGAGCGGCTCGCCATCATCGTCATCTGCGAACTCAAACGGAACGCCGTACCGCTCCTCAAGCGTCTTGAGCGCGGCGGCCTTTGCCTTCTCGACGCTCCTCAGGTTCCCGATGTCGAACGGCTCGCACGAGGCAAGCAATGCGAGTACGCCTAGTGCGGAAATCAGCACGGCGATGATTTTCATCTTGTGAATTTTCATTTTTTCTTCCACCATAATTTTTTAACTTCTTATATTTATTAAATCTTTCTCTGCTCAATAAGATTTATTGTATCCCAATCTACAGTCATTCATATTTGCATTTAGTTTTCAATCAAAACTCGCCATTCGCCCTATTACTCTAATAAAGTTATAAATTCAGAGAATGAATCCGCAACTTTATATGTTACAGGCTCTAATTCATCTGATTTTTCATGATCCCAAATACATAGAGAAGGATTATCAGCATTTTTAGTAAAATCAAGACATAAGTAATCACCGGCAAATAATTCTGCAATTGGCAATAATTCGCATCCAACTAAATCTTCGTTATCTGTTAACCTATCTTCAATTTGACTAAGTACAACATCAATATCATAAAAACCATTTTCTCTATTTTCAGAATTTTGCAATATACAGAGAAAACTTTCTATCATATAGTTATGATTTTGACATCTAAATTCCTTTTTATCCGGACAGCCACCATTTGTATTTAATAAAAAATCACGATAATCAAATGGTAATTTTACACGCCACATTTTTTCTTCTTCTAAAAGCAGTTCTTCATTTGGAATTGGTAAGATAGGATTTTCTATTTTTATTTGCATACATCCATTCCCATGCCAGTAATTCTTAGCAAGAGCAATTTATTCAAAGGCTAGCGATGCAGATTCAGAGCAATAAAGAAGGCTCAAAAAAGTTCAGCTTTTCGAGTCTTCTTTGAAAATGATTTTTAACTTTAATCAGGCATTTTTCTGTATTCATCAAAGGCCGCGAATACAGACTCATCCTTATTCTTGTCAAACAAGCTCACGATAATTGCAAGAGCTCCGCAGATTACAAAGCCTGGCAAAATCTCGTAAATATTAAAGATTCCACCGTCCAAATGCCGCCACAAAACAACAGCGACGCCACCACCGATAAGACCGCAGATAGCACCAAGAGCGGTCAAGCTTCGCCAGAACAGGGAGAGAAGAATCAGAGGACCGAATGTCGCACCAAAGCCTGCCCAAGCATAAGAAACAAGCTTAAAGATAGAACTCTCTGGATTCAAAGAAAGAACAAACGCAATAGCAGCAATAACAAAAACTGTTACACGGCTTACATTCAGGACGGTCTTCTCGCTTGCATCCTTGCTTACAAGACCTTTGTAAATATCTCGGCTGAATGCGGAAGAAGCAACCAAGAGCTGAGAATCAGCTGTACTCATTGCAGCCGCAAGAATAGCACACAAGAAAATAGCACCTACAAAAACGAATGCTGCGTTTTTAGAGAAAATCTCCTGAATAGCGGCAGAAACGACGGTCTCTGAGCTGGCAAGAACACCTCCTTCGATTTTGTCAAAAAGGAACGCAGAACCAAAAGCACCTGCAAGAACAGCACCAACAAAAGCAACTATTACCCAAACGGTTGCGATGCGGCGTGAAATTTTTACAGCAGCATTGGACTCAATGCCCATAAATCGCACGATTATGTGTGGCATTCCAAAATAGCCAAGACCCCATGCAAGGGCAGAGACAATATTCATAAAACTGTAGTTCTGGTTATTTGAGAACGCGTCTTTCATTGCATCGGTAAACTCGCCGCTCATAGCACGGGCACTAAACTCGCTTACTTTAGCAACGGCTTCAGCAGGGCCTCCAAGGGAAATTGTCATAACAGAGCCGACAACAATAAGGGCGATGAACATCAATGTTCCCTGAACAAAGTCTGTAGTGCAAACCGCCAAGTAACCGCCAAGTATAGTATACGAAAGGATTACAACCAGCCCGATTATAAGTCCTTTGTGGTAGTCAATGCCGAAAACAGAGTTAAAGAGCTTTGCACAAGCAACAAAACCAGATGCCGTATAAATCGTGAAGAACAAAATTATGAAGACTACAGAAACAATCGACAGGATGTGAGTTTTATCCTTAAGCCTGTTTGTAAGGAATTCAGGGATTGTAATGGCATTGCCAAACGCAATAGTGCATTTGCGGAGCGGCTTTGCGACAAAGAGCCAGTTCAAGTATGTTCCAA
The DNA here is from genome assembly GCA_902803735.1 of uncultured Spirochaetaceae bacterium. Taxonomy (GTDB): domain Bacteria; phylum Spirochaetota; class Spirochaetia; order Treponematales; family Treponemataceae; genus Treponema_D. Next base: position 1,662 of record CADCRJ010000091.1, on the reverse strand, counting down.
GAATAAGACCAAGGGCTGTCCAGAAAGCTTCCCTAATTCCACCAAGATAGGCAAGACCTGGCAATCCCATCAAAAGCCAGCCTGACATATCAGAAGCTTCGGCACTTAATGCGGTCATCCAAGGACCAACCTTACGACCACCAAGGAAAAAATCCGTGGCACTAGAGTTAGAGCCAGCATACCTTAGTCCAATATAAACCATAAAACCAAGGTAAAGAACAAAAGCAAGAATTTTTGCAATCAATGAGGAATCCACTTGTTTCTCCAAAAATAAATTTTCCTCATTTTATAATGAATCTGCCATAAGGCTCAATAAAGTAAATGGATTTTTTTTCTATGAATAGAAACGCTGGAAATCAAACATCAAGCCATGTTATATTAGAGATGTTCGGGGACTGCGTTTTTCTGAAAAAATCTACTCCGTGCAAGAGGTACTAAATGGCACAGACACAAAAAGTCGTATACACAACAAAAGGAACTTGCGCTCGTTCCATTTCATTTGAAAGGGATTCTGAGAACAAAATCTACAACATAGCATTTGAAGGCGGATGTAACGGCAACTTAAAGGCAATCGCAAAACTTTGCGAAGGCATGACGGGCGAAGAAATCGCCGCAAAGCTCCTTGGGAATCTCTGCGGCACAAAAGGCACAAGCTGTGCAGACCAGCTTGCAAAAGCCGTTACGCAAAAATAGCAGACTTTAGTTAGAAGCTGTCTTAGCCAATAAGTCAGCTTCCCCCTGCAACTGCTCCCTTGTCATATCTTCTTTTTTCTTTAAAAGCGCGGCAGGAATTCCATAGGCTTTTTCCAAATCAGCATCGGTAAGAACCTCTGCCGGAGTTCCTAAAGCCATATCCCTGTTAGGATAGAAAAGAAGCACGGTGTCTGCGTATTTTTTTGACAAATCAATTTCATGCATTGAAATGTAAATTGTAGTTCCCGTTTTGTGGACAAAATCCCGCAAATATGCAAGGGCGCTTTCTTTTTGCCTGTCTTCCATTGCAAAAAGCGGCTCATCCATAAAGATGGAAGCACTGCCATAAAGCACGGCAAAAGCAAGCAGCACCCGCTGAATCTCGCCTTTGCTCAAATGAGTGAGTCCATGCTCAAGTACGTTTGAAAGCTCAAAAACGTCAATAACCTCGCTCAAAAGGTCCTGGGAAGAGCGGATTCCTGAAGCCTTGCCCTTGTAAGTACCATACTGATAAACTTGCGACAAAAGCTCGCTAACTTTGTCCTCGCTCTCAAATTCCATATTCTGATAAACAACAGAAGCAAGCAGGTTTTTAGCCTCGTCGCCAAGCAAAGCAGGATTTTGCTCCAAAAGCTGAACAGAGCCGGAATCCGGCTGCAAGCGACCACTTGCAAGCAGCATCAAGGTGCTTTTTCCGCATCCGTTTTGCCCAACAAGACTTACAAAACCACCGGGCAGGCTAGCCGAAAAATGCTCAAACACAGGAGACGGCACAATCTGCTTACCGTCAGCGTCAATATCACCCTCAACAGGCGGGTATGTAAATGTCAAATCGTCAAACTGAAGAAAATTCTGAATATCCATAAAAATAAGATACTGCAAAAAAAATATTTCGTCAGTCAAAAAAGTTGCGAATTGTTTCTTTTAGGTCAAACTTCGAGTTTTGCATTAAAGTCTGCTATAAACCAT